>NZ_JAVBNS010000213.1:0-9043 GCF_031551385.1 Anaerosporobacter sp. | reverse complement strand
CACCATCCGCTGGTGCAAGTATGTCCTTTCCATAACAGTAATAGTTATGCAAATCCTTTTTATCCCCGTGTCAGCTCTCACCTTCCTCATCAACACTAGCGAAATCATAGGCGAAACGTTGGGGTAGAACTTCCCACGAATGAGATGTATTTTTTGTGACTCCCCCATTTATTGTGTACCATTCACCATCAAAGGGTAATGCATATTCTACTTTTAATACATAACTATCAATAGCCTTTTGCATCTTTCTATATTTTACCGTTGCATACTTCAAGCCCAATATTTGCAATACTGCTTGACTTAAAAGATGTAAATTCATTTGATTTTCCTCTGAAAATTCTAATTCTATTTCTCATTGCAACATATATATTTTAACATAGTGCACTCTCATTTACCATGATTTTCCCCGTAAAGGTTACTTTCTAACATTGGCAACAAAGTTGGACCTTTTGGGTTAAACAACTGAGGTAATATAAATATGACAGGCAATCTCAAAGACCACCTGTCATATAAAATAATCTGTATTAAATTGGTATTATTCAAACTCGGCAAGTCCAATAGTGTTCTTAACTATTTCTGTTTAGTTTCATTGCTTTTTATGCCGACTTTTTACTTCAATTACACATATTATTTTGGCTTACTGATTTTTTGTTGCCAAAATGTTGCCACTTGATTCATTACAATTATATCTTATTATTCTCTTGCTACATATCAAACAAATCAGAATGCGTCCCTGTGTCAACTAGAGTTAATGTCAGAACTTCATCTTCCAATAAGTATATAAGTAGCCAATCTGGTTGGATATGGCACTCTCTAAAACCGGTATATTTTCCTTTAAGTTCATGATCTCTATACTTTTCATCCAGTGTTAACCCATGAATCAATTTTTCTACTATGGAATCCAATAACGCTATATCCAAGCCTCGTTTCTTCGCACGCTTTAAACCTTTTTTAAACTTTCCAGTTAATATTAATTGGTATGTCATAGCTCCATATCCTCTAAGGCTTCTGAAAAACTACTGTACTTCTTAGTATCTGGATCTTTGCTAATTCTTTTGGCTTCTTCCATAGCCTCTATCACTTCTGGTTTATAATTTGGTATCTCCACGCTAAAAGGTAAGCCACCTCTTAATACACATTGTCTTAAGAACATATTTGTAGCGCTAGACATATCCATTCCGAGTTGTCCGAACAACTCTACCGCTTGTTTTTTCAACTCTTCATCAATTCTTATTTGTGTTGGTACTGTTGCCATAATTATCACACTCCTTTAACAATAATATACACTTTTTGATTTACATTGTCAACCATTTGCACCTTCCATCTAATAGAACAAAAACTCGCACTAATGGTGCGAGAGGAGAATGTAGATGATACCTTTGAACTTCACCAGTCAACTGAGAATACAAATATGATTGAAGAGACAACCGAACAAAACACCAATCATGACACGATCGAATCAAATATGATAGCACAGGACAATCCCATTACAAAGGAATCAGATAATGAAGCCTCTGATATGGAGGATACAGACAATTTAGCGTCTTCCTCTGATTCTTATGCAGGTTATTCTGAAGGTTCAAGAATACAATTAATGGCAATGGATTGTGTGGAGCAGGCTGTTCCTGAATTAAATGATTATTCTAAATATATTTCTGAAAAAAGCAATGATAATGCACGCTTTACAATGCAAGCATTTACTGACCTTGATGAAATATACAGGGTTCTTTGTCAGCGAAAATTTTGATGAAGTTCTCTGGTATTATCTACTGGAAGGTCAAGTATTCACCTTAGATGAATGGAGGAATTCCTCTCACTATAGGGAATTTTTAAAAAATGAATAGTCGTGGATTTATAATGAGGAATTCTAATGAAAAAATTACTTGTTGCTATTTTATTTGTTGTTTATATGGATGGAATGGTTGGAAAACTGGGTGCTTAGGAAAGTATTACTTTAATCAAAGAGTCTTTTTCTTTTGCATTCAAATAAATCTGCCGTGCCTCATCCGCCATATTTTTTCCTAGACAAATACCATCTGGTTGTACAATACCATCATGTATTATAACGTTATCAAAAGGAATGAGTGATGTCTGAACAATCTGCGGCATAGGAAAACCATCTAACATTTCTCGCCAACTGGAATAAATGCCACATACAATATATACCTCTTCTTTATCACAAGATACCAATACTGAACCCGATTTTAAATGTCTTTCAACTACAAATTTTCCATGAACAACCTTCTTCCATCCTTTCATAATGGTTACTTGCTCTTTCTTCATTTTATCCAAATGCAAGTTTAAGTATTCGTCAATAACAGATACGTCTTCCCAAAGTTTGGTTGTTATCTTCATAACACTTTCAATCGGTAATCCTTTGGGCGAAGTCATCCCATATAACTCCTTTACCAGTTTGTATTTTTGATTTATGTAATCTAATAGCGGAATCCATAAATCATAAAATAGCTTTGATTGTTCATTCGACAAAACCATATTTATACCTCTTTTTCCTCTGTTTCTTCATATCCTACGATTATCAACCTTTTAATTTCAATTCATCAAACACTCTGTCAAACAAATTTACATCCAAGAAGGACATGCCTATTCCTTTTGACCCATTTTCAAGTCAATTATAACATAACAATGAAGAATTGTATTATAAGATAAGAGATCCAGATAAAACTCTTCCTCTTCTTCAATGATACTCTGAGGTTCTAGTGTTTCGTTATGTTTTTCTTCCAACCACTTATTCCGTTTGTTAAGCCTAGCCTTGACTTCTTTCAATTCTTTATTAATGCGATTAACTTCTTGATCCATTCTCCACCTTCAGTAAAATACCAAGCCTTTTATTTTAGGGTATCCTAGATTTTTGTCAACTATTCAAACTCGGCAAGTTCAATGGTATACCTAAACACTTTTGTTTAGTTTTGATGCTTTTTATGAAATCAAACCTATGGATGGATTATCTGTTTCTGTTTTTAACTGCTCATCTACAACAGAAAGGTAGAAGTTCATTTTTCCAGCATATTCTGGCTTAATTTTTTTTCATTTTCAAATCAATTACCACATAACAATGAAGAATTGTATTATAAAATAAAAGGTCAGGGTAAAATTCTTCCTCTTCGACTTTAAGCAATTTTTGATGTCCCATATAGGCAAATCCTGAACCCATCTCCAATAAAAAATTTGTGATATGATTTATCAATTCGTTTTCTATATCTCGTTCAACCATTCCTTCTCGTACTTCAACAAAATCAAAAATGTATGGATCTTTCATTGTCTGAATTGCCAACTCGCTCTGCGCCTTCGGTAGCCTTAGTTCAAAATTTTGCACTTTATTCGGATTATTCTGCCTATCTATTAGTCTTCCTGCAACTTGAAATTCAAGTACGTCCACCGACCATGCGTTTTCAATAGCTTTTGTACCATACCAATATCGCTCGTCCATACTATCCAGCTTTTCCAAAAGAACAAGATTATGCGACCATGTCAATTTTGCAGACACCGTCTGCAAAAAGTTTAAATCCGTTATTTCTTTTGCAAACTTTTTCATATATCGAAGATTTCTTGCAGAAAATCCTTTCATTTTTGGTGAGTCCAGCTTAATTTCCTTAGCCAGTGTATCAATAAATGCATTGCCATATTGCACCTGTTCATTCAATTCTTTTCCAATACTCCAATATAACTGAATCATTTCACCATTCACTTTAACCATAGCTCGGTATTGGGCTTTGCGAACTTTACTTTTTATTTCTTCAATCAAATCTTTGTATTCATTGTTGTCTGGCAACATATGTCCTTCCTTTCCAAAAGCAACTATACTGTACCGCTTTTATAATTGTCTTTTTCATCGTTTTTCCGAATCTTCCCTTTTAATATGATGCTATGTTTTCACAAACCTATTCAGCTAATGTGTTGTGCCATTGGCAACAAAATTTTGCCCTTTAGTTGAAAAATAGAGATAATATAAATACGACAGGCAATCCAATAGACTACCTGTCATTTAAAATAATCTATGCAAAATTTTCAATCATTCAAACTCGGCAAGTTCATGGTTGTTACTAAACATATTAGCTTAGTTTTCGTGTGAAAAATACCTTTATTTTATCTCAATTACACATTTTATTTTGGCTTACTGATTTTCTGTTGCCAAAGTGTTGCCACGCTGTTATTATACTGGACACTCACTAGAAAATCAACTGTTTTAACCCTTTACAAATTGAAGTTGTCTTAATATCCATGGTCGACATGTTTCCTCATCTCTCATTAAAATTCATCATTGAAATTATGTAATTTGCTGCTTCCTCTGCATTTCTTCCAGTGATATCAATCTTATTTTCAATCTTTGAAAAAGCAACTTTGTAACCCGAAATATCTTGTTTTATTTGCTTTAAATAGTACGACTTGTGTGCATTCTTATATTCATCATCATGATATAGTTGATCATTATCATCTGCAAATATCAATCTATTAAATATATTTTCTGGAGTATCTTGTATCTCAATTTTAATCACTTCCGCAGATACCTTCTTCAGACTATTCATACAATATCTAGTGTAGTAAATAGGCGGAACAGCGATCACCTTATTCCCGTCTTTTTTAACAACCAAGCCTATAATATAGCTTCTTTTTTGATCTCTTTCTACCACATATCCATTTTTGTGAATAAATTCATCCATATTTTTATATCCGTAATATTGCTTCACCTCATCATCAATATCATAAAAATCATAATTTAGCTTCTGTGCCATTATTTTCCCTATTGCTGTTTTACCTACATTTGATATACCAAACAATAAAATATTCATAATATTCCTTATCTCCGTCCAGTTATTTTTTTCTTTTATTGTCAAACAATCCCAGCGCTTTTTATAAATTCGAGGAATCTCTTACAATTCTCAATCTCATACTCTTCTCCGCCTGCTACCGCATCTTTGCAGATCTTCCTCGTCTTTGCAAAATCATCAATAAAGTTCCCTTCTAATGTTGCTACACGTGAAAACGAGAATGGGATGCTTGCAATTCGTTTATCTTTATACATAGAAAAGTATTGTTCCACGCATTCCTTTACACATTCAATATTTGCTGTAGATGCAACAGGAACTCTAACGGAATATGGTGGCAATTTGCGTCTCGAATCTTCTGAATAATCACATGGAAAAAAATAGACATCAAGTTCTACCCCCTCAAGCACAGAACTAACCGAAAATCCAATTCCCTGGTGTTCCACAGATGCTGGAATTAATTCAAAATCACCATTCTCATTCGGTTCAAATGCATAATCTACCGATAGAGATTCTGCAAGTAGAAAAATAGCTTCATTCCTTTTCAAACGTGCTCTTCCCTCTACAGACATTGGATCTGGAGCCTGAAACCACATCCCTATATCTGCGATAGCATCCTTTAACTTTTCACTTTTAAATTTGTTCTGCCACGACTTTGGCAATGTTACTTTATCATTCATCTTAACCCCCCTGATTTTCCTTTTGTAATATGAAATCATTCATTGATGATAATATTGTTGCTCCGCCAAATTGGAATTTCACTGGCTGCTTTATTCTTCATAACGAATTAATTTGCATCCATTCCAACGATGTGGTGATTTTCTCACCATAACTCTTAATTTTGGTCTGATACTCCTGCTCTGAAATTTCATTCCCATTTTGGAAATATTGGAAGGTAACAGTCTCACCTTTCATAGCACCAACCATCAAAATGAATCTACTTGTTCGGGTGTCATGTCATCGCCACTGATTCGATAGAAATCAATCCCTGATTCTGCTGCGCTGTAGCTGCCCTGCACTTCTATTATGGCATTTTCTAAAAGTGCAAAATTGGTCCTGTATCCAAACTCCATACCTGGAAAAACATGGATTACATTTGTTCCGTCAAATGTATATAGGTCATAATACCATGGCGGAGTTCCAATCTCTATTCCGATGTCTACCCCAAAACTTGCATCATATGCATCTATATCTCCACTCTCCAGAATCTGTGTTAAAAACCATTTTTGACCATGTCCTCATATTCTGCCAGAACAGTGTCATATACATCATTCTGTTTCTCATTTTTTTCCACACAATTCGGCAGTGTTTCTTCCTCAGTTGTCACCGATTCCTCTACATCAGACACTATATTATGCAAAGCAGCCTTTCCACATCCAGTCAATCCGATGAGGATTCCCATAGATAATAAAATGACCCACCGTTTTTTCATACTTTCCCTCCTTAAAGTTCTTTTCTGCATAAGCAATGTATTATCGTCCCATCTTCTGAAGTATATATTTCACCTTTCTCACAAAGGATAACTGTATATCCAGCATTCTTTGCAAAGGATATTAGGTCATTAGGCTGAAAGGTCTCCCAATAAAGCTCTGTATCCGCATATGGATAAAATTTCCCTTCTTTCATACAGTTCTTGTAATTATCCATTTCAAAATTGTAATCATGACCTGAAAAGCTTAATAAACCATCACTTGTTAAGATGCGCTTACATTCCAATAGAAAATCGTGCTTGCATTCATCCCCATATATCAAACCAAATGTTTGAGCCCATATGATAATGACGTCAAAAGAATCCGCCTCGAAAGGTAACATATGTCCATCATATAAGCGAAAATCCATATCGTACCCTTTTTGTGCCGACAACGCCACGACCTGTTGAATGACTTCTTGCGAAATATCAATTCCTACAACCTTAAAACCCATGTCAGATAAAACAAAAGCTTCTCTGCCTAACCCACATCCGATATCTAAAAGCTTTGCATTTTTAGGAAAGAACCTTGTAACAGCTAGTTCCCATTTCTTTAGATTAGGTCTTTCCCATTGGATCATTTCATTTACGTTTTCTTTTGTTTCGTACCACGCTTTTACAATATAGCTCACGTTACTCACCTTCCCATTTTTTCAAATCGGCACACTCATGTGCCGTTTTGTCGGCCAATTATATTGAAACTACTCGAATCATTTTCCCCAGCTAAAACTGTTAAGCCCTTTTTAAAGGTAATTATATGGTCTTCTTCATCAAAACACCAACAATTCTTTATTGATAATAGTGATAAGTACATCACTATTCACCTTTCGCATTGAAATAGTTAAAAACCGTTTAAGCCATTTTATCACATATCAAATTACTTTTCTATTAACAAACGTAGATTGATTATGACATTGGCATTGACAACAAAATTTGCATTTGAATTGAGCAACTGGGATAATATAAATATAACAGGCAATCACAAAGACCACCTGTCATGTAAAATAATTTGTATTAAGTTGGTATTATTCAAACTCGGCAAGTTCATGGTTCTTCTTAAACTATTTTGTTTAAGTTCTATATGGAAAATGCCTTTATTTTATCTCAATTACATAGTTTATTCTGGCTTACTGATTTTCTGTTGCCAAAGTGTTGCCACGCTGTTATTATACTGGACACTCACTAGAAAATCAACTATTTTAGCCTTCTGCAAATCTAATGGAATTTTATGTATCTTTTAGGAAATCCTTTAATATTTCAAAACCAATCTCTTTTACTTTATTGCCTGAAATTTTTTCCGGACTATCATCAACATATATTGCATAGTAAAACTTTTTATTGTTTTTCTCTGCAAAGCCTACAAGCCATGCAGTCCCAACTGTTCGCGTCCCTGTCTTTCCATAGACCTTAACACCCTCATTTTCCATCTCTTTAATTAACATTATCTCTTTAAGTAATGATACATCGACTTCTTTATATCCTGCATTTCCCTCAAAAATATCTGCAATAACTTGTACTTGGTTAATCGGAGATATTTTTAAAGAAGATTCTAACCAAAACCCATTCAAACTATCTGATGGATTAACATCACTTCCGTTCCATTCACTAACATCGCAGTTCCCATACTGTAAATCCTCCAATTCCCTTTTTACGGATTCTTGACCCACTTGGTTAATTACGTTTTTAAAATACCATATGCATGATGTTCGAAAGGCATTTTCTAATGTAACATCTGTATTCCATTCTGAAATAGAGTACTCATATCCATCATATCCCATAGTTGAATTTTTATTATCTATGATGCCATATTTTAGCCCAAGCAAGGTGGAGATAATTTTAAATGTAGAGCACGGTGATTCTTGCTTTTCAACCATAGACATATTATAAGTATAATATGTGTTAGTTTCAACATCCAGAATGACAGTACAACCTTTTATAGAATTAAAGTAAGGTTCAAAATCGAATATCTCTTCAATGGGTTCATTCATTTTAAGTTCATTCTCTTGAATCGCTTTTTCTGAAATTTTCTTTTCATTGCTTGTATCAATAGCTGGCGCATCCTTACTGCATGCCATTAAATTAAGAACAAGTAATAAAGCCACTAGTATTAGCACCGTTTTTTTCATAGTAGTTCTCTCCTGTAAATATGTAACTCTGCATAAACATATTCTAATCTATGCTGGATGCTTCTTTTCCAAAGGAATTATTTTAAGTATACTAAAATTCTGCATATATCTTTTTAGTTCTTCTCTTACAAATGTATACCCCTGAAAGTCTATATCATTCTTAACATCCCGTGCATCATAAATTGCTAAATATCCGTGTCTTAGTCCTTTTTCTGTTGAATTCATTAATTCTTCAATATATTCTAGGGTCTGAGTCACGCCACTTCTTGCCCGTGAATCGGTATATTCTGTTGATAATCCTGTTCCTTGATCATTTATTGAAATACCAAGCCATTTTATCTCAATAAAGTACAACTCACCTCTAACATCAAAATATACATCTAATTCTCTCTTTGATTGTCCAAGTTCTGGCTCACGAGTGAATGTATATTTCATATGGTCTGTCAAATATATAATCAACTGATCTCTCATAAAATGTTCTGGCTTATTTTTCAATATATTCCTACGGATCAAATTTGAATCAATTTGCCTTAATGTTGAATTATCTGCAAAAAAACTCATATAGTTCACTTGTTGTGTTACAAATTTTCTTGCATACTCATCCATTACTTCATTAATCTGTGTTATATCTTTCTTTTTATTATATGCCATTTGATCTAGTCTTG
>NZ_JAVBNS010000266.1:0-8456 GCF_031551385.1 Anaerosporobacter sp. | reverse complement strand
TCACCTCATTTAGTTAATCTACTTAACCACATTATAGTTAATCAGGTTAACTATGTCAAGTAAATACGAATCCATTTTCTACAATATCGTTTTACAAAAAAGAGAGAAAAACAAGTTTTTGACTTATTCTCTCTCTTTTTCTTACTCCATATTCATTTTAATTCTGGTGATTTACCCATATTCCCTGCCTTATATACGCATTCAATAAATTTTTTCATAGATGGTCTATCTTTAAAGGATTATCGACATTTTCACTTCCTAATCTTCGCCCATGATTTATCAATTCTTGCTAAGTAATAAAAAAACTTCTAGAGAAAACTTTTTCCCTAAATCATATACTTCAACTTTTGATATACACTTTTTGCAACTGTGGTATCAATACCATGTTTTACTCCTAAATCAATAATGGTTTGCCCGAAAAGTTCTCTTTCATCCAGCTTGTCTTTTAATTCATAATCTCTTTGAAACGAGGTTTTCGCTTCATAAGGAAAATTTTTCGCCATTTGGTATGAAAAATCTACGATGTTATCAGGCAATCTAATATTTTCAGCCTTACTAATTGATTCGATCTCTTTCATTATTCCTATCACTTTTCTTGATGATTCTTCGTTATCTAACACTTCGCCTAATGTCTTGTTCTCACTGGCAGTTACAAGCCCATAGGCAGCAATGAACATATATTTACTCCAAATAGCTTCAATATGTTTGTTGCTCCATTCAAACTTTATTTTTGCTTTGCTCATTAATTCACATACGTCGTCAGCATTAATATCTTTGTGATCTGGATCTTGCCCAAAAGTAATCGTGCAAGCTCCGCCATTTTGCTCAACAACACCATAAGATTTAATATGTGTGCCGACATATACACATGCAGGAAATATGATTCCTTTATCCGTTATTCTTCTGATTCTGTCATAAATATCAATACCATTTAAAAGTGGTATTATCTTTGTATTAGTATCTAACTGTGGAAGAATTTTTTTAATGGCATCTTCTAAATCATACTGTTTTACGCAAATAAAGCAGATATCAAGTTTAGGCAGTTCTTCGCAATTATCTGTAGCAAGTGTTGGAATACATTTTAAAATACCTTCTGTTTTTGTTTCTAAAGTTAATCCATTTTCTTTTATCGCCTTTAAGTGTTTTCCTCTTGCGATAAAAAATATATTTATATCTGGTTCGCTATCATTTAGCAGTTGGGTCATTTTCCCTCCGAAATAACCTCCTACTCCACCAATACCTAAAAAGGCAATATTTTTCATATCGTTTTACTCCTTATATTGTTAGATTTGTTTTGAGATATAAGTCTTTGATGAATGAATGATTTATTCTGCTCTTTCTCTATGATCCAATCTTCATATAACTATTGTACAACAGATTCATTTATTTCAGAAATGAATTTCTGATAAAAATGTTTGGAAACAAACCACATAAATATACCATATTTCTTCGACCTCAACAATCGCTCATTGCTCGCATTTATTATAAAGTATATTATATGCTGAGAAACCCCAAAGCACTCACCCTCATTTTACATTTCCATTACGAAAATATTGCTTTTGTTTCTTTCATTCTGTCAACTATTCTTTCTGCTTCACCATACATCTTTTTATTCTCTAATCCGCTAATAGTTTCCTCAAATTTAATACACAATTCTTTGAACACCTCATCAAAGTTATCAATGCCACCATATATGCTGCGATACGGTTTATCAATAAAATATTTAAGATTGTGCTTAACTTTATATGAAATCCATGGGCTTGTCTCAACATAATTCCATAGTTCTTGTGCAAGCATCTCAAAATCATCGACTAAATCAAGATCTCTATGCCTCTTATCATTAAATGGTGCAATTTTCAAAATTCCATCTAACTTATTTTCATTCATGCTGTAATAAGGTTCACCAATGCATAAATATAGCTCTCGGATTGTTTCAAATACAAGTCTGCGGTTGTCTACGTATCTGACCCTATTGTATAACTCGTATTCATATGAATAGCGCATAATATATTTGTCCAATATCCAAAACAAAGCTTCTTCATCATCTTTTGTCGTCCTGAATTCAATACACTCCCCTCGTTCATAACATTGATAATAATACAAATCATTATCCGAATATATTGTTGGCAAACACTCTGGTTTTCCATTTCCAAAACAAACCCACAACTTTATTTCATTAAAATCTTTTATCTTTGATAACAATTCAATTGCTTTATTCCTTAGTTGATTTGTGTCTAACATCTTAGTTCTCCTCAATCTACAAAGTAATTATGCTTGTCCCAGAACACACGAAATACATATATTTTTTTGGGATAGGAATTTGTATTTAATTGGTAAAACAATAGTTTGTTCACAAAAATCTGGCTGCATGGAGGAATTAATATTCTCACCAATCACTCAAAATTTCTAAATATCATTTCTGTGTTTTTATGTTTTAATTAATTTTAATACTCTTGAATAATTACAATGAGCAACTTCTGTAACATTAAATCCTAGCTCTTTAAAATATTGATTTAAGTCTTTTTTTATGAACTTACGATAAGATTTTGGTTCGAATAAATGGATAGGTAAAAATAGAAATCGACGTAAAATATTTTTACTCAGTTCCCATTCTGTTATAATAATCTCACCATTATCTTTTAGAACACATTTTGCTTGTTCAAGTATTTGATTTGCAATAGGCTCATCAAGTTCATGTAAAACAAGAGAAATCAATATCTTATCAAATGTGTTATCATCAAACGAAAGCTTTGTAGCGTCCATATTTAGCAATTCAACATTTGTAATATGTTCATTCTGCATTTTTTGCCTTGCCATAGCAAGCATAGAATCGGATAAATCAATACCAATAATTTTAACATTGTTATTGTTCTTTGAAATATTAATTGCATTTGTAGCCGTTCCAGTACAAATATCCAAAACATAATCATTCGTATTTATTGACTGCATAACAACTTTTCTAGGACTTTTATTATAATCAGCAAAATATGTTTTATCAAGGATATCATATATTTTGGCTGTCATGTTATAAAACAACTTTGAATTCATAAGATACCTCCTTATTGTTGATGATTTAGTTCTTCTTGGTTTTCAATTATAAAAACTGCATGGTTTCTCGAAAGATTTCATTCAAATTCGGTGTCAGCGTTGAAATTGAGGGATGGGAGATAGATATAACGAATCCCTGCTGACTATTATAGTCAGCAGGGGCTATTTTGTTGGTTGATATGTTTGTACGGACTGTAATTTTCTTAATTCTTACACAGCTAGCAAAAACGAAAAACCTTGAAAAACTATAAAGTAAGACTTTCTTGCAGTCTTACTTCTCCACCCTTGACATCAACACCACGTTCTCCACATGGCACAATACCTTGATAAGAACACACCATATTAGATTCTTCTGTGTCTCCCTCTTTGGCAAACTCACTGCTATTTTCATTATCCACTAAGTAACCGTAATTGTTCATTTCAAACATCCTCTCTACTTAATGAATACCACGCCGACTATCAGCCAGTCTTTCTATTTAAATCTAAATACCTATTCTTTGCATCTGGAATAACCCTATTGTCTATTCCCTTTAACACAAAGGTCAACTTATATGGATCAACACTTCCATCTGCATTTTTTTCGCCTACAATGATTTTCTCAACAATACTTTCAAAAACCACTCTATCAAACTTATCAAGGACAGATATTTCGTTTAACCTGCTACGAATTTCTTTCATTCGCTTATTTATATCTTTTTGAGCATCTATATTAGATACATAAAGGCGTCTCTCTTCTTTCGCTTGAGCAATCTTACGAGTAAAATCATTATATTTTTCATCATAAGCTTCCTTGTAATTTTATCATCCAAAAGCATATCGGTCAATTTCTTTCGCTTTGATTCCAATGTACTTAAATTCTTATCTACACGACTAAGCTTTATTGCACTTTCATCATTTGATAAAGTTTCTTCAACCGATGCTAAAACCGATTCCAGAACATCATCAAAATTGTCTGCTAATAATTGAAACATTTCTAAGAATGCATTTTCTGTGCTTTATCCCAAACTTCAGAGGATACAATTGCTTCATGGTGATTCTTAATATAATATTGTTCTTCCTCTCCCATGTTTTCTAAACGTCTCTTTGAAATCGGGTCTACCGTAAATGTCTTACCCAACAGCAAATCGCCTTTATACTTTTCATTTTTAATAATGCCTCTTACTCCATTATCACCCCATTTTACATGACCTCTCTTATTTCTCTTTCCTAGTCGTTCAAGTTCTTTGGCAATCGTATATGCACCATATCCTTGTATGTACTTATCAAAGATAAATCGTACAATTTCACTCTCCATTGAAAGAGTGTTTATATTCTCTTTTTCAAAAATAATGGCTATGCCTTTTTCTTTCTAATGTTAAACCAGAACCACCAATGTTTCTTCTCCTATTAACAGTTCCCTCGTTTGCCTTAATTACTTCAACTTCTGCCATCAATATTTTCTCCTTAATTTAATAAAGTATTTGCTTTTTCACAAACGCCAAATACTTCATCATATTTCTGTTCAATCAACGGGTTTAACTTTTTTACTTTTTTCGTTTTGATTTTGCAAAACACTCCATATGGAATAACCCATCCCAATGCACCTGGTACTGCTAGGAGAATGCATAGTAAAATATTTTCACTGGTGACTGCAAATACGCTTCCAGCCATAAATGATGTTCCTATTACACCAATGATATAGGCAATCGTCGATGCCTTGGTTGTTTTATTTTTTTCCAATGATACAATATCTCTAATACATGCTTCAAACTGTCTTTGCAATCTGACCAGCTCAGCTTTATTAGTAATCTTTCGATCCCGCTTAAATTTCAGGCTAACTGCATCTGGTTTTCCAATAACTGCTTCAGACCCTTCCGGTAACCACCCAAAGTTTTTTATACAATCTTCATATAATGGCTGCATTTGCTTTTTACATATAAATTCTTTATATTCGTAACCAATAAACTCATTATTGCTGTTCATTTAATACCATCCTTTCCGCTATTTATTTGTTTCCTACAGTATCCAGTTTCTCTTGACTAAATATGAACGCTTATAAAAGAGGGGAAAGAACTTTTACTAGAGAACGGATACTCTTTTTAATCAGTCCTGTTTTTATAGAATCTTTTTCTATTTTAATAGACTTCTGCAGTGTTTGTGAAAAATCATTTTTTATGTCGTTTAGACATTCGCATTGGTACATCCACACACCATTTTCAAAATGATGTACCAAACTCCTGTAATCAAGATTAATTGTACCAATCATTCCGTAATCATCATCTGCTAGATAACACTTCGCGTGAATAAATCCAGGTTCGTATTCAAATATCTCCACGCCTGCGCTTAATAATCTTGGATAATTACTTCTAGTCATCTCAAAAATAACGCGTTTATCTGGAACATGAGGAACAATAATTTTTACATTTACCCCTCGCAAAGCTGCATTCTCAATCGTCTGACAAAGTTCATTATCTATAATCAGATAGGGGGTCATAATATACACATATCGGCTTGCTTGAGAAAGTAGATTTTGAATCACGCACTTCCCAACTCTGTGATGATAAATAGGACTTGGTCCATCTCCAAATGGAATCAAAAAACCTTTTTGCTTATTTACGGCTATTTCAGGGAATAAACCTTCTGGCACATCTGGCAGCTTTTTTACATTGATTCCGTAATCAGTTAAAAACAATTTTGTAAGCTCTCTTACGGCACTCCCCTCCAAACGAATTCCCACGTCTTTCCAATGACCAAATTTCACTATTTTATTGATATATTCATCTGCAATATTTACACCACCTGTATAACCGATTATTCCGTCAATCACTGTAATTTTTCTATGACTTCGGTTATTAAACTCACTGTCTGCATTTCCTTTCAGTTTTGAAAAAGGTGTTGCTTTAATGTTATATTTTTTTAGAATCTTATCATAATTACCGGGGAGTGTTGTCATACAGCCAATATCATCATATACTACCCTTACCTCCAGTCCCTGTTCCGCTTTTCTTTTCAATATATCCAGAATTGAATTCCAAAATATTCCTTCTTCTATAATAAAATATTCCATGAAGATAAATCTTTCTGCCTTTTCCAAATCTCCAAGCAGACTTTTATGCAAATCTTCTCCCAAGCTGAAATAGGTTTGGTTTGTTTCAGTAAATAAGTGCGAATTTGCTATATTGCAAAGCATCATAGCTTGATTGTGTGCCATTGCAGATTCTTTCTTCAACTCATGAAAGAGACTTTCATCCTCATTTAGATAACTCTGATGCTGTAGTTCATCCAATCTTTTTGCATATTTCTTCTTTAGTAATCTTGAATAAAACAGAAAATACAGCATGAAACCAACTATTGGCACGGTCAACACTACCAACAACCATGGAATTTTATAATCAGGATTGTCATTAGAGGCTATAATTCGTACAACACAGCCTATAGTCGTCAGAAATACCAATACATAGAAATATGGAATATAGTGATAAAAGGATACTACAATGCAAAGGATTGTAATCGTTTCCAATATTGCAAGCAAAATAGCCAGTGTATATCTTAATGGAATATAAGTAATATCCTTTTCGATTTGACAGTTAGTGCGAATTTTTCGATTTCTCCCTCTCATAACATTCACCTTCCTAATTTACTTTTATTAGTTTCATTATATAAGAGGTTTATTTGAAAATTATTTATGTATTGTTTGAGAATTATTAATTCCATTTTGCCTCTAAATATAATATACCCATAGATGTGGACACGGAAAAGTATTAAAATCCTTATTTATGGACACGCCTTTTTGTTAAAATAGGTATCTCAAATCAGTGTAGTGATGTTATAATTCAATTACATTATAGGAGGCTATCTCTATGGCAAAAAGTTTTTCCGAAAAAGAGAAAAAAGTGTTAATGAGCAATCTTTATACCCTGAGTGTTTCAGATAAAACGCTCAAATTTACAAAGGAATTCAAAGAGCTATTTTGGAACAAATATAAGAATGGACAGTATCCAAAGCAGATTCTTACTGAGCTTGGATATGACCTGGATATCCTTGGAGAAGCTCGTGTTGTCAGTATCTATCAGCACATTAAACGCCAAGCTCTCTCTTCTGCTGGGTTCCGGGAACAGAAACTCAAGCCCACCCCTAAGACAAAAAAGTCTGATCTTTCTAACCAAATCTCCGATCAGGCTCTGCTTCGCATGCAACATGAACTCTTGTACATGCGTCAGGAATTAGATTTTATAAAAAAAATTACAAAAACAGACAAACCGGAGAAGTCAGATCAATGATTATTGAAGAACCCAGTGCTAAATATGCTGTGATTCGGGACGTAATTGCTAACAGCGAGAACCTGGTCAGTGTAAAGGATTTATGTGAAATTGCAAATGTATCACGTTCTGGCTACTATCGCTGGTGTAATGCAGAAAGTTATCGATTGACTCTGGAAAAACAGGATCAGATTGACTTTGAACTGATTCTTCAAGCATACAACTATCGCGGATATAACAAAGGTGCAAGAGCTATATACATGCGATTGCTTCACCAGACCCCACCTGTGGTGATGAATATCAAAAAGATTCGCAGACTAATGAAAAAATACAACCTATTTTGTCCCATTCGGAAAGCCAATCCTTACCGTAGAATGGCGAAAGCGCTTAGAACAAACAATGTCGCAGACAATCTCCTTATGCGTGAGTTTACTGCACATGGTCCGAGAATCGTCTTATTGACGGATATTACATATATTCCCTTTGATGGACGATTCTGCTATCTCTCAACGATTTTAGATGCCTATACAAAACAGGTGCTTTCCTATGTTCTCAGTGAATCCTTAGAGGTTGATTTTGTTCTCCTGACAGTTAGGCAGCTAATCGATTATCACGGGATATCGCTGCAGGCAGAAACAATGATTCACAGTGATCAAGGATGCCACTACACCAGTTACAAATTCATTCGGATTGTAAAGGATGCCAGTCTCCGACAATCCATGTCACGCAAAGGCAACTGCTGGGACAATGCTCCCCAAGAAAGCTTCTTTGGACATATGAAAGATGAGATAGACTTCGGTCAATGTAAGCAATTTTCAGAAGTAAAAGAGCTTGTGGATGACTGGATTGATTATTATAATAACGAACGTTACCAATGGCAACTCGCAAGGTTATCACCAAACGAATACTATCAATTTATTACCACTGGTAAGTATCCGTTAAATATAAAAAACAAACCTGAGTTGAAACAATAGCTTCAACTCAGGGAACATAACTACGCTTGATATTTTAACCTTTAATAATTTCAGTTTGTCCTTGACAAGGGGTACAACTTATATTGGGACAATGTGCAGTTTTATAAATACAATCAAAGTATTCATATCTTACATTACTATAATTTTCTTACATCAAAAAAGGAACTATAATCAAGAAATATCTTCCTTAATTATA
>NZ_JAVBNS010000130.1:0-11568 GCF_031551385.1 Anaerosporobacter sp. | reverse complement strand
TATTTATTAATACATTATTTTACCAAACTATCTATCAAGGATATTAATGTAGGTATTGAAAAAGTCAATCCTATTATAGTAAGAGCAGCAAAGAACACCTAAATATTTTTTATTGTTTTAAGATATTCTACTTGCTGCGACAATAATTTAATTCCTACTTCATCTTCAGATAATTCACTCGTTTTAGTTAATTGAGCAGAAATCATACTATTTAGTTATAGAAGAACTTGCCAAAGTATCTTCTTCTCTCATAATCAAACCTACGTATCCAATTAACTTATATATAGTCAAATGTTTTATGCCCTCTACTCAAAAGTATATCTATTCCCCTTTATCAAAGGACACTTAGATAATTAATAAAATCTAAGCGTCCTTTTTCATATACAAAAAACAAAGAGTTCACTCATTAATGCTCTTTGCATAAAATCTTGTGAACAACAATACAGAGGCATACTCTAGCTCACATTATTTTTAAATTTTTATTTATAATCATTAATTACTCTATTATATTTTACCTCAAGAAAGGAGGATTTCATTTGGAAACATACAGTACTTATACTGATATAACTTTGGATATCGCAAAACATGATAACTATGATTATATCTATGCCAAACAATATGATTCATCTACCAGATTCATTCGAATCTCTCTTACCGAAAATGATGAACCATATACTATTCTTCCTGAGACAATTGCAAGATTTCGCTGTACCAAACCAGATAATCGCTATGTAATAAATAGTGAGGATGACACAAATAGCAACATATCAATTAATAATAATCAAATCATTATCGAATTATCAAGTCAGGTATTAGCTTTACATGGCACAATCCGTGCAGATGTTGGATTATATCAGTATACTACAAATGATAATAACGAACGAATAAATAAGCAAATCTCTTCCTGCCTATTCTATATCAACGTGGAGCAGGCAGGCTATGATGATGAAGCCTTGCGAAGCTCAAATGAATTTGGTGCTCTTGAAACCGTATTAGCGCAAGCAAACTATTTTCGTGAGCAAATTGAACGCTGTGAAGAAGCGACAGATGATTCTATTAGTACAACCAATACTTGTGTTGATATAACAAATGAATGTATTGCAGAAACTGAAAAAACTATTAACGCAACCCAAAACTGTATTGAACAAACAGGACTTTGTGTTGATGCAACAACACAATCTATTGAAACAACAAACACCATTCAACATAAAGCAGATAATGGTGATTTTGATGGAAAATCCCTCGAATATGATTGGGAAGGTACTTCTCTTGGTATAAGAGTCGAAGGTAATCCAAATTATGAATACACAAATTTAAAAGGTGATACCGGAAATGTTGGTGCAAGAGGATTTTCACCAACGGTAAACGAAGATAAAAATAATACAAACAATATTTATAAACTAAATATCGTGAATGAAGATGGTGTATTTACTACGCCTAACCTAAAGGGACAAAATGGTACTGGAGACATGTCTACGTCAATCTATGACCCCAACAACAAGGGATATGATATTTTCTCTCATGATATTAAAGATGATGTAGTTAGTTTTGTGCAAGCACTAACGCGAGCAAATATATCCACAGGTGAATCTGTTGATGTTATTCTCGGAAAAATATCAAAAGTTATTGCTGACTTAAACTCTATTGCATTTACAGGTGCTGTCTCTGATTTATCTGGAATTATTCCTTTAACTAAAGGTGGTACAGGAGCAAGTACAGCAAGTGCTGCCAGAGCAAATTTAGGCATTGTAAATTTAACCATCTTTAGTACTACTTCCCCCTCTGACACTACAGCTTTGTGGCTTGACAAAAGCTTATCAAAACCAACACTAAAATTTTATAACGGTTCGTCTTGGATACCCATCACATCTGATGGTGGTCTCTACAGAGGAACTAGTACTCCAACTGATACTAATGTGCTTTGGATTAATACTTCAACAGGAATTGCAAAGTATCATAACGGCTCAGCTTGGGTAAATATTACATCGACATGGGGGTGATTTTATATTAAAAGCAAGTGAAATTAATACATTAAAAGAAAAAGTAAAAGCTGAAATGCTTCGAAGAAGTGGCTATGGTAGTTTAACTGCGTTTGGATCATCTACATATGACTTTAGCACTACTCCTTCAAATGGAAATTCAATTTCAACAGAACATGGACAGAAAACAATCGATTTACTTTTAAAAATTAAAGATGTAGGTAATTTAAAGAATGTAGTACAAGGAGAAGTTATACCATCTTCTTTCGACAGTTCTCTAATTACATATGTAGACAGCCTTGCAAGTGAAAGTTTAACAGGTTCGAGTAGTTCATGCAGAGGTGCTTGTACTGGATTGTGCGTTGGAAATTGTTCTAGTGGTTGTACAAGTGGTTGCACAGGTTCATGCAGTGGTTGTAGCAGTAGTTGTAGTGGTTGCTCTGGTTGTTCAACTTGCAGTGGTTGCTCTGGTTGTTCAACTGGTTGTACTGCTTGTAATAGTTGTTCTGGAAGTTGCTCAAGTTGTAGTGGTTGCAGTGGTTGTGGGGAAAATTGTACTAGTTGTACTAGCAGTTGTGGGGAAAGTTGTACTAGTTGTAGTGGTTGTAGTAGTAGTTGCTCTTCTGGTTGTAAGGGTTGTTCTTCTGGTTGTGGTGCTACTTGTAGTGGAAGTTGTGCCTCATGCAGTGGTTGTAGTGGTTGTAGTGATACTTGTGCAGGACAATGTAGTGGCTCTGCAAAAGCAAGTGGTGCTTGCAATGGTTGTAGTACAGCTTGTACCAGTTGTGGTTCTTCTTGTAGAACTGGTTGTGCAGGTTGTTCTGGTTGCAGTGGTTGCTCTGGTAGTTGCGACAGTTGTACTGCTTGTACTGGTTGTGTTGGGTTCTGTACTGGGTACTGTACTAGTTCTTGTAGGAGTAGTTGTGAAGCCGGTTGTGGTAGTGCTTGCAAATCTGGTTGTTCTAGCTGTTTTAGTTGCAGTGGATGTGCAAGTTGTTCAACTACTTGCACAGGTTGCAGTAGTTGTAGTGGTTGCTCTTCGTGTTCAAGTGGGTGTGCTGGTTGTAGTAGTTCATGTTCAAGCGTTTGCTCAACTGGTTGCTACTCTGGTTGCAAATCAAGTTGTAACACTACTTGCTCTACCACTTGTTATACAACTTGTTCATCTCAATGCTTTGGTACTGCTAAATAAAATAAAAGAAAGATAAAGAGGAAATTTATTATGAAAACAATTAATGTAGAAGTTAAAAAAGAATTATCAGATTATATGGAAAGACTTGCATTTGAGACAAATGCACAAGAAAGAATTATTAAATCTTTGATTGCGGACACTTCAAATACTAACTTGCTTGAGAATGATAACTTTATTAAATATCAACAAAGATACGAATCAAAACTTGCCGAATATGATATTGCCAAGGAAGAAGTTAGCTCTATGTTACCTACTGAATGGAAAAACCATGATTACGAATGGAACTTAGATTTCAAAACAGCAGTCATGACAGTTACATTTAAGTGTAATTGTTTTGATGAGGTTTCTGACGAAGATTTACTAAAGGAGTTGAACGTCAATGCGTAAGTTTGAACAATATCAAGATATGATAGCTAGGCTCTACCCTGAGTATGTTAATAATTTATCCGAGGGGCGAGTTTTATCCAAAACGGTTACCTTTCAAGTGACTGATGATTGCAATTTAGCTTGCACCTATTGCTATCAAATAAACAAAGGTAAGAGACGAATGCGATTTGAAACAGCAAAGAAGTATGTTGATTTACTCCTTAGTGGAGATAAAGGGTTTGACAAATATGTCGCCCCTTCAACATCTCCTGGTATTATTATTGAGTTTATCGGCGGAGAACCCTTCCTTGAAATTGAACTTATAGACCAAGTATGTGATTACTTCTTGAAACGTTGTATTGAGCTGGATCATCCTTGGTTAGCAATGCATATGTTTAGCATTTGTTCAAATGGAGTTCTCTACTTTGATCCAAAAGTACAGCAATTCTTAAATAAACACAAAGACAATTTGTCTTTTTCCATAACAATTGATGGAAATAAAGAATTACATGATAGCTGTCGTGTATTTCATGATGGTTCACCTTCCTATGATATTGCTGTAAAAGGAGCACAAGATTGGATGTCAAAAGGATATTACATGGGAAGTAAAATAACAATTGCCCCACAAAATGTAATGCACACATTTAGTGCTATTAAGCACATGATTGAACTAGGTTATGAAGATATCAATGCAAATTGCGTTTATGAAAAGGGCTGGGAACAAGAACATGCCACCATCTTCTATTACCAATTAAAACAACTAGCAGATTATGTATTAGAAAATAATCTTACAGAAAACCTTTACCTTGCAGTATTCAATGAAGACTTCTTCAATCCCAAAGAAGAAACAGAACTACAAAATTGGTGTGGTGGAACAGGCGACATGTTGTCTTGTGATCCAGATGGGTATTTATATCCTTGTATTAGATATATGGAAAGTTCACTTGGTTGCAAGGTGAAACCGATGAGGATTGGAAATGTTGATGACGGTATAGCACAAAATGAAGAGTACACACAAGTTATTAAATGTCTAAGATGTATTAACAGAAGAACCCAATCAACAGACGAATGTTTTTATTGTCCTATCGGAAATGGCTGTGCTTGGTGTAGTGCCTATAATTATCAAGAAACTGGTACACCCGACAAGCGTGTAACATATATTTGCGAAATGCATAAAGCTAGAACCTTGGCAAATGCATATTATTGGTCAAAGTTCTACGAAAAAAATAATGAACAGAAAACATTTGCATTTTATATACCAGATGAATGGTCATTAAAAATCATAGATAATGACGAATTAGATATGTTAAAAAATTTAAATAATTTAAAAATATGTAAATATGAAAGGAAAAATCAAAATGAAAATAAGATTAACGAATAACAATGAGTACGAAATTGATGAAGTAAGACGCTCTAATCATGAAGACTCTACAGGCGAATTAAGAACTACCGTGTTTTTTACTTTAGAAAAAAGACCAAACGACCTTTTTAACAAGGTCAAAGAAGATTTTACAATTGATAACTGTAGAAAAATAAAATTAATTATGGAAGATGGTTCAGAATCAGAGCTAGAACCAAAAAGAATCATAGGAATTACGCTCTCACTTATGAAAACTACTAGTAAATTGTTTGTTTCACTTGGTCATGATGAAAACGAAATCTATAATAACAACTCTACAGAAGAAGAATTAATAAACAATCAGCAAATAATATAGCATTGCAGATTCCAATGTACAAAACCAGTAAAAGATTGAACTCTTCTACTGGTTTTTTGAAAGGACTGAACAACCATGACTCTCGAACTCATACTACTCCACCTGCTAATCATCTCCACCCTAACCGGATTAACAGTACAAGGAATTAAAATTCTACTAGACGAACGAAACATCAAATACTATAGCAACACCTTAGCCGCCATTGTTTCCATCATCTTATCACTCGCTGTAGGAATTGGGTATTGCATTATTACTCATACAATCTTTACCGCCGAAATTCTTGTATACATTATCGCCCTCATCTTCCTATCCTGGCTATGCAGCATGATTGGATATGACAAAGTAACTCAAGCAATCTCACAATTTAAAACAAAGGAGGACTAACTCGAATGGCTATTACAGAAAAAGACATTACTCTATGTGGACACGGTTCGGGAACACCTTCCACTAAAAATATGGTCACATACCTAACAAGCCGATATAGTTCCAAAGCACCAAATGGTGTAAGAAAAGGCATCATTAAAGTTATGCGCTTAAAGAAAATGACCGACGCCAAAAGAAAAGAATTTCACGACACCTATAAAATGCTTATCGGACGAAATACATATAGCCAAGCCTATAGAAATTATGTTCATAGCAAACGCTGTGATGGAAACTATTATTCAGATTGCTCTTCCTCTGGCATGGCAACTTTGCAGAAAATTGGATTTACTACTGTCGGTTTATTGAATACCGCTGGTATCTATCAATCCAGTTTGTTTGAGGAAGTACCTGTTGAAATCAGCAATGGCCATATTACCAACCCAGAACTATTAAAAGTTGGTGACGCTTTACTATTTGTTGGCACGGATTCTAGTAGACCATTACAAATCGGTCACGTAGAATATATTTACGAAATTAAAACAGGTACAAGTTCTCCATCTACTGCTGCCACCTATTATCCAACATGCAACGCCAAATATACTAGCATCGTAGATGCCTTAGCTAGTATCGGTGTGAACATTTCTAAGGAGAACCGGAGCAAGATTTATGCGGCTAATTTTACAGATACCTATATGGCTACCGCCACTCAGAATATTGCAATGCTGAATCAATTAAAAGCAGGTAAGTTAAAAAAATAATCCAAACTATAATAGGGATAGTTGAGTTTTCAAATACTCTTCTATCCCTATTTTTTACGCTAAAACGATCTCATTACACAAGCGAATACAACTCCTCAAGAATCGGTGTACACACCATACTAACCGTATTCGATGCAAATGGATTCGATAAATTACCTACCTTCAAAAGATTAAAGTAATTCGTGCTCCCACCTGTTTCACACAAATTAGTGTAGTCTTGCCATGCCTGTTCGTAGTTATGTTTCGAACGTTCATAAAACTCAAATACATTGATTTGTGCGATATTATATTCGATATAATAAAACGGATGCGTAAACAGATGTGATTGATTTGGCCAATACGTCCCCTGTTTAATCGCTTGCAAATCAGTTATTCTCCACGACATGTATTTCCTCTCTATCTCTGCCCACAACTCACACCGCTGTATACGAGTCAACTTAATATCCTTATACAACGCATGTTCAAACTCATCAATTGCACATCTGTAAGGAAGATTATCCAATGACTGAAACAAATGATTGCGTACATAGTTATTCTTCTGCTTCCCCATAAATGTATCTAGATAAGGATACGCAAAATGTTCCATCGCCTTTGAATGGATCTCATTGACAGAAGGAGATGCACGATGATATTCATATAATTTTTGACTACGAGCAGCCGTATAAAAAGCATATCCATGACCAAACTCATGTATAAGATAATTTGCCTCTGAACCATTCCCATGATAAGCACCAATTATAAACGGTGCCTTCTTATATGGGAGCATACAGCAAGAAAAAATATTATTTCGCTTAAATTGTCTATCTGTAATATCAAACAATTCGTGCTCAAATATATAATTTATGTACTCTCTACTTCCCTGCGAGATGTCGGAAAACATGTCTTTTAATACAGCAATCAATCCCTTTGCATCTCTAACATCTGTGTCTGGATATTGCAATGTTATCGAATTTCTTAGTTCCTTACATGCTGGTGATATTAATTTCTGAATTTGTGTACGAAATGTAGCAATTTCCGTTTCTCCATAGTCGAAACGCCCTTGTAACTTATATGCCATCTCAATATAGCTTTTATATCCTAAAGCATTTGCCATTTCCGATCGCACCGTAATCAAGTTATCCAGTATGTCATAAAATTGCTCAGAAAGTGCCTCTCTGTCTTGTCCAGAAGAAAGAAGACTTGTATATTCCATTCTAAGTCGAGCTTCCTCCGCTTGTAGTGAACTAGTACTTGTATTCAAAAGCATACTATTATTTTTTAACTGATTTACAATCATGTGCCCAAATTCTAACTCGAATTCTTTCACATAAGGAGAATTTATCAGCAATCTGTCACATTCGTTTTGTATCACCATAATTTGTGGATCTTCAAGATTTTGAATCCTAACTTCTTCTTTATAAAAATTATAAGAAACACCACATAGATATCGAATATATGCCATTTCTTCTATGTACGATAGATATTGTATATATTCCCTCATAGATAGCCATGCTCTTCGAATATCTTCATATGATGAAGCATTTAAAATCTCTTTTTTATAATTTAATAATTTTTCTTTTGTTTGTTTATAATTTAGTCTCGAATAATTTAGTTCACTGAATTTGTTCATGATTGCCCCCTTTCATAGCAGCAATTCAACTATTATGCAGTAAGAAATATAGCACAAAATGCAACACAAACAAAAAACAAAAGTCCTGATGACTAAAAAACAATCACCAAGACTTTTATTAAACCCGTATTTATGCATCACCGTTATATAAACATTGCTATATACACATAGATACAATGAGTGGAGCTGAGGGGAATCGAACCCCTGTCCGAAAGCCCATTCATTGAGGCATCTCCCATTACAGTCAGTCTTTTATGCAAACCCGAAGTTTGCTGTTCCCTCTGTGAATCGCCGGCTAACAGGCTATTCGTTTCAGTAGCTTCATAGTTCTTTTATCCTCTCAAAGCTTTGAAGACAAAGTGCCTCGCAAATTTGATGCCGAGTTCTTAAACAGCGAGTGGTTTAAGGTCGACAGCTGCCGCTAGGCAGCGTACGCTAAATTTTCGTCTGCGTTTATATTTAATTCTAAGTTTTTACGTGGTCCTAGTCCACGAATGGCTTCCGCAACTTCAAAACCCCCGTCGAAACCCGTACAACCCCGAAATGGATACTCTATTTTCTATACTTATAGAAAAATAGAATGTTTCTTTCGTTTATATATGCCGTATGGTAAACAGACGTGTTATTATATTATAACATAATACTATTTTTGTCAAGATGCTTTGTATTTATACTCCAAAATCAATATTTCAAAAATAGTAATTAAAAGCTTTTTTCCCTTACACATTCCACAAACAAGCCTCATTCCAATATTCCTTCTTCTCTTCATAAGATTGGTTCAGCCAATCAGCGGCTTCCTTGACTCCTTCTTGTGAAAATCCAAACTCTTTATTGGTCTTTAGAGTATCTTCTGTACTTGCAAAATTATATGGTTGTGGCCATATTGTCACTAACAGTGATGTTGTAGAATTCTCTCCTTCTGTCACTTCTTTTTTCAGGCGATATCGCATACCATTCAAACTTCCCGTGAACATCTCTTTTTTTAACAAATTAATATTAACAAAACTATCTCTATCTATCATTATGTACCTCCATGTAGGCCAACGCACCAATATCAACGCGTCGTTGACCTATAGCAAAAAACTATAGATTAATTCAAGTTCTTAATCTTAAATTCCTTCTCTGCTTCACGGCGTTGGTCCTTCTTCGCAATGTCTTGTCGTTTATCGTATAATTTCTTACCTCTTGCCAAGCCTATTTCCATCTTAACAAGACTTCCCTTTAGATAAACGCTTAAAGGAACAATGGTATATCCTTTTTGCTGCATTTGACCACTTATCTTATTGATTTCATATTTATGAAGAAGTAATTTCTTAATACGAAGTGGATCCTTATTAAATATATTTCCTTTTTCATATGGACTTATGTGCATATTATAAATGTAAAGTTCTCCGTTTTCAACACGAATAAAAGCCTCTTTTACACTACATTTACCCATACGAAGTGACTTTACTTCTGTTCCATGAAGAACAATACCTGCTTCAAATTTATCTTCAATAAAATAGTCAAAGTATGCTTTTTTGTTGTTTGCTATCTGCTTAATACTATCTTTTGACATACTTGTACTTATCCTTTCCTAAGTTATAATATCATTTTCTTGCGATTAATACTATAAGTAATTCTTTTAATACAATCGCTTTATTATTCGATAGCCAAAGTGCTCCTCACGAATTAAGCCTATCATAAATGCTACTTTAAAGCTACTTCAAATAGCACATTAGAATAATTCGACCTAATTCGCAAGAAAACCCTTTGCATCAATTAACACTCTACAATCTCACGCTACGTTCTATACTTCACATTAAAATCTACATTATAAAAACAATTCCTACTCGTTATCCTCTACAGCGTCCGCTTTGTGCACTAGATCCATAATTGCTTCTTCATTTATTTCATCAGAATCCTCTTCCTCATAAGACTCATCTTCTACCAATTCAAAATCTATTGTACGCAGCATACTATCACAGCCTGTTACTTCAATTTTCACCTTTTGACCTAGCTTATACGCTTTCTTCGTATGTTCACCTATCATCATATAATGTTCTTCATCATAGAAATAATAGTCGCCTTCCATATTCGTAACATGAACCATACCTTCTACTGTATTCGGCAATTCTACATACATTCCCCAAGTAGTAATTCCTGAGATTACACCATCAAAGCATTCACCAATGAATTGCTTCATATATTCTACTTTCTTTAACTTCTCAACTTCTCTTTCCGCTTCATCGGCACGACGTTCTGTTTGACTTGATTGTCTTGCTACATCAGCTAGAATCTTATCATAATGAGTAATTCTCTTCTCATTCATCTTACCTCTAAGATTTTCTTTGATAATTCGATGAATCTGTAAATCCGGATAGCGACGAATTGGAGAAGTAAAGTGACAATAGTATTTTGTAGATAATCCAAAATGTCCTTCATTCGAAACTGTATATCTCGCTTGCTTCATAGAACGCAAAGTAAGACGGCTAATCAAAGGCTCTTCTGGTGTTCCTTCTATCTTAGATAATAACTTCTGTAATTCTTTCGGATGAATCTCGTCTTGACCTATCTTAATACTATAGCCAAAATTATTAATGAAGATACCTAATTTCTCAATCTTCTCTGAATCTGGATTCTCATGCGTACGATAAACAAACGGTAACTCTTGCCAGAAATAATCTTCTGCAATCGTTTCATTTGCTAGTAACATGAAATCTTCAATAATCTTAGTCGCTGAGTTTCTTTCATAGGCTTTAATTTCAATTGGTTTCCCTTTTTCATCTAATGTAATCTTGCTTTCAGGGAAATCAAAATCAATTGAACCACGCTGATGTCTTTTCTCACGAAGAATCGACGCTAATTCTTGCATCAATTCAAACATAGGAATAAGTTCGCTATATTCTTTCATTTCTGCTTCATCTTTGTCTTCAAGAATCTTCTTAACACTTGTATATGACATTCTACGATCAACACATACTACAGTTTCTGCAATTTTGTGACCTACAACATTACCTTTCTTATCAATATCCATGAAACAACTTAATGCCAAACGGTCAACACCTGCATTAAGCGAACAAATTCCATTTGATAATTTGTGTGGTAACATTGGTATCACTCGGTCAACTAGATATACACTTGTGCCTCGTTTAAGCGCCTCTACATCGAGTGGAGAACCTTCCTTAACATAATTGGTAACATCGGCAATATGAACACCTAATGTGTACTTATCGCCACTCTTAGATATCGTAATGGCATCATCAAGATCCTTTGCATCTTCTCCGTCAATCGTAACCATTTGAAGATCACGAATATCCATTCTTCCTCCGATATCCGCACTTGTTACTTCTTCTGGTATCGAATCTAATGACTTCATAACGAAATCCGAGAATTCAGTTGGTAAATTATTTGCCATAATAATTGACATAATATCTACGCCGGGGTCATTGATATGACCAATAATTTCTGTAATTTTACCTTCAGGGCTTTTATCTTTACTACCATAATCTGTAATCTTTACAACTACTTTATGGCCTGTAACAGCACCTTTTGTATGCTCTCTTGGAATAAATATATCCTTTCCAAATTTTAAATTATCAGGAAC
>NZ_JAVBNS010000176.1:0-13983 GCF_031551385.1 Anaerosporobacter sp. | reverse complement strand
AAGCTCAAATGCTGGTAATAAGGATACTGCAAAGACAGATGAAAAATTCACAATAAAAACAGTAGTTAAAGATAAGACAGCAACAATCTATATTACTGTCAATGAAAAGGCATTTGAATCAGAATTAAAAACAGCAACAGTGGCAAATCCAATGAATCTAAAAATTGAATTACCATTGGAGACGATACTCAAACAGTTAAGAGAGCAGTTAAATAACAAAGTAAATGTTATCGTTACATTGCCAAATTCCTTTGTGAACAATAAAAAAATTAAGTGTAACGATCTTGTATTGGAGAAATCCGTACTTGCACAAGCACAAACGTACAAGAAATCAATTACGGTTTCTATTAAGAATGCAGAAGATAAGCTAGTTTATCAATGGAGTATTGCGAGCAAAGACTTGGCAAAAGCAACGAAAAACAGTGCAATCTATCTTAACGTAGCGGTTAATACAGTAAAAGATAATGCGGATATTAAGAAATTAATTGCAAAAGATACAAAGAATACAGACGGCATTGTAATTACGTATACACAGAAAAACAAGCTGACTGTTCAGGCATCTACGAAAATATACGTAGGAGAACAAGCAGGTATAAAGGCTGGTAAGAAAGTGTATGTATATCGCTATAATGAGTTAACAAACAAACTAGAGACGCTAAAAGGCGGATATGGTTATGTTGTGGACAAAGATGGTTATATCACACTAAATATGATTAGTGGTGGTCGTTATGTTATACTTGCAAAAGAGGCTAGTTCGAAAGTGATAACATCACTTTTAAATCAAATTACAGTTACGAAGAGTGTCTCTTTGAACGTTGGAAAGACAAGCACAATAAAAGTTATATTACCAAACTGCTTAGAGAAAGTCTCTACATTAAAAACAGCGACACAATTTCCTTGTATTGGTGCTGTAACAGTGACATATACATCAAGCAATAAGAATGTCGCTACGGTTGGTAAAACAACAGGTAAGATAACAGCAAAGAAAAAAGGAAAAACTACAATAACAGCAACCGTGACATTATATTCTGGTAAAGTGAAAACATTTAAGACGAGTGTAGTTGTAAAATAATTGTTAATGTTCAATCCATAGCCTTACACCATGTTGCAAGGCTATGGGCTTATAAAGAAGAAAAATCAAGAATCTTAAAAAAGTGTAGTTTCCTATATAAAAAGCTAATGTTAAGTAAGTTAAATTCTTGGTAAAGTATAAGTGTAGTTAAGGTAACTGTTTAGAAAACAATATCACAGATGGAAGGGTAAAGTCCTAAACAGTTACATAAAAAAATAATGTGTGGAGGAATTATTATGAGAAAAAAATGGTTAGCAGTATTACTTTCAATGACTATGGTTACTACAGCGTTAGTAGGTTGTGGAAAGAAAGCAGAGAATAATACGACAACAACAAAGAACAACACAAAAGTGGAAGACAGTGCAACAAAGGAAGATGACAAAAAGGAAACAGACAACACACAAAGCGATAGTGCAGAATCAATTGTTACAGAGCCAACAACTTTGACATACATATTTGCAGACGGTGATGAAGGCGCGAAAGAATCAATGAATGAAATCGTGGATCGCTTTAATAAAAAGTATCCAGACATTACTGTTCGTATTGAGCCAGGTAACGGTGGTGCTTATACAGAATTCTTAAAGACAAAAGATAGTGTTGGTGAATTCCCAGACATCATGGAGATGAGAGATACCGCAGCTTATGTAAGAGCAGGAAAGTTAGCACCATTATCGGATGAAATCGTATCTTTATTCAAAACAACAACAGCATTTGATGGTTCTGTATATACTGCACCATTAGCTGGTGAAAACACACAAGGTGTTATCTATAACAAAACATACTTTGATGCAAATGGTTTAACAGAACCAACAACATATGCTGAATTTATTCAACTTTGCCAAACAATCCAAGATAAAGGCGAAATGAGCCCACTTGTAGTTGGTGGTCAAGATATCTGGCACATGGGATTCTGGTTTAACAAAGCATACAATGACCTTGTAATCTCACAAGATGCTGATTTCGTTGCAAAATGTTATGCAGGAGAAAAAGACTGGACAGATGCAACAATAAAAGCAACATTTGAAGAATTACAAGAAATCTTACAATACTCACAAGGTGGTTGGGCTTCTACTCCAGATGCACAAATCACAACATTCCTTGTAAACAATTTATCAGCTATGATGTTCTCTGGAACACATATGTTCTCTCAAATTGAAGCAGCAGATGCGAACTTTGAATATGGCTGGTTTGCAATTCCTAGTCCAGATGGAAAAACTCGTCTTGTAGGCGGTGGTGGTGTTGGTGGTTTAGCTATTTCAGCAGATGCGGCAAAAGACCCTAACAAAAAAGCGGCAGCAGAAGCATTTATTAAGTTCTTCTTTGAACCAGATAACTACCAAGTTTACTGTGAAAAATTAAGTGCAATTCCTGTAACAGTGAATGAACCAACAATGAATGTAAACGCAGTATTCCAAGAAGTAATTGATGCAACTAGTACAGCAGATGAAATCTGCAGTATGTGGAATGGACAAGTTGGTGATAAAGAATTACCACCTGACTTTAGAAACTTTACTTACAAGACATTAATCGAAGTATTACAAGGACAAAGAGATATCGATTCTGCTTGTGATGAATTGAATAAAACTTGGAATACATGTATGAAATCATTTAATCCATTAGATGGTACAGGTATTCAATAGTTAGTATGTAAAACTGCAATAAAAGTTGGAGGGCTATTATATAAAGCAAAGATACCATATGGTAGCCCTCTTTTACGATAAGTAGTTAAACAATATTAACATGAACTCGTATAAATAAAAATGAGGAGATAAGATATGAAAGCGAAAAAGAGAGCCAAATTCCAAAAGTATACATGTGGTTTCATAGCACCAGCGTTTATCTTATACACACTTTTTATCATAATACCAACAATAGCAAGTGTTTACTATAGTTTTACCTCATGGGATGGAATCAGCCCTGTTGTAAAATTCATTGGACTAGATAATTATAAAGAAATATTTACAAGTGCACGATTTGGAAATGCTCTAAAGAATACCGTTATTCTTACAATATTTATTTCTTTATTAGAAAATGCATTTGCTTTAGGTTTGGCATTACTTGTAGATAAGATAAGAATCGGAAAAAACTTTTTCAGAAGTGCATTCTATATTCCCGTTCTTATAAGTGGTATTGTATCAGGTTTCATATGGAAGATTATGTACAACTATAACTTTGGTGCAATTAATACAATTTTAGATAATATTGGTATGGGTGGTTTAAAGCAAGATTGGTTAGGTAACAGCAAGTTTACACTTGTTATGGTTGGTATCGTTATGGTTTGGAAGGGTGCAGGATATTATATGATTATCTACTTAGCATCTCTACAAAGTGTATCAACAGATGTAATTGAAGCTTCACAAATTGATGGAGCAAACGCAATTCAAAGATTTAGAACTATTATTATTCCGTTAATATCAGGTGCATTTACAATTAACTTAACACTTTCTTTAATCAATGGTTTGAAAGTATTTGATCAGATTAATGTTATGACAGATGGTGGACCAGGTTTTACAACAGAAACACTGGTATACTTACTATATAAGGTCGGTTTCAATGAAGGTAGACAAGGCTTTGGTACAGCAGTCGGTATGGCGTTATTGTTTATCATAGTTATATTGAACACATTGCAACAGAAATTCTTAAAGAGCAAGGAGGTACAGTTATAATGAATGAAGAAAAAAGAAAACTCAGCGTCGGTTCTATTGTTTTATTTATCGTAGCAGCTGTATTAGCAATTATATTTCTTTATCCTGTCCTGTTTGCATTGATATCTGGATTTAAAGACAATGGTGAGATCCTAAAGAATCCAGTAGCATTACCAACGAAATTAAATTTTCAGAATTTTATTGATTTGTTTCAGAAATCAGATTTCTTTTCCGCAATTAAGAATTCATTATTTTTAACAATTGTATCTGAACTTTTGATTATCTGTATTGTTCCTATGGCAGCATACGGAATCGAACGATCAAACAGTAAAATTTCAAAATTCATATATACATATTTCCTTGCTGGTATGATGATTCCATTTCATCTATATATGTTCTCTTTGTTTAAGGAAATGAAGATGTTCGGATTGTTTAGTACTATGGCTGGTCCAATCGTATCTTATGTTGCAGGTTCTATTGCATTTGGTTGTCTCCTATATTCAAGTTTCTTAAAGGGAATACCATTAGAGATAGAAGAAGCGGCAATGATTGATGGCTGTACACCATTCCAGATTTTCTGGAAAGTAACATTCCCATTATTAACACCTTGTACAGGTTCTATGGTTATCCTAAACGGATTAGGTATTTGGAATGATTACTTAATGCCATATCTAGTATTACCAAGTGGAAAAGCAAAGACAATTACCGTTGAAATTGCTAGTTTCGTAGGCCAGTATTCCGCAAGATGGGATATCGTTTTCGCTGGAACGATTATATCGATTGTACCTGCATTAATTATATTCTGTATGTTCCAGAAGTATTTCGTAAAAGGAATTACAGCAGGAGCAGCAAAAGGTTAAATTGCATAGTTGTAAAAAGAAGGGATGGAGAGCATACCTTCTTTTTCGCATATTTAAAATCATGTACGTTTTTGGTTGTTATTTACGCATAATTTATTATGTGGTAAAGTTGTTATAGTATTACGTATAGAAAGAAGGGAAATCGTATGGCAAGATGGAGAATTCAATTGTGGAATCGGAAGAGTTTGTTTTATAAATTTGCATTCGTTATATTGGTTGTGGGGTTATTACCCGTTCTGGTGCTTACAGGTTTTATCTTCCAAATCCTATTAACAAGATATGAGGATACATTAAAGAATAATTATGAACAGGTTGCCACACATATTTCAACAAATCTTGAGAATACGATTGATTCCTATAATACGATATCGAAGATGATTTATAACTATAGTAGTGCCACTGATAACTTACAATATCTAAACTATCTGAATGCGGATAAGTTTCGACAAGTAATTGAGCAGGAGGACGCGAAAACAAAAATCAATTCTTTTTTGCGAAATGTTCAGAGTGCGGATTCCTATATCTATGCGACACATTTTCTTGGCGTCAATAGTGAGGGGAAAAAGATTGATTACCATTATAGTATGACAAGTAATTATTTTAAAAGCATAGATATCTATGAAAATGATGTGAACTATAGCAACTGGGATAAGGAATCAAAAAATCTGCAAGTTGTGAAAACACATAAGAATAGATATTTTAATGGTATGGAAAAGGAGATTATCACATTCGGAAGAAATTATTTTGATATCCGAGGTGATATTGGGGATAGCAAATATGTAGGAACCATATTTATTGATGTTGATATTGAACGCCTTGTCATGCTGCTGTCGGATGTTAAGGTATCAAGTGAGGTCACATACTATATCGTGAATGAGAGGGAGGACTGCTTTTTTAGTAATAATAATGAGGCAATCCGAGAAAATCTCAAGGACTATCCTATGAGTTTGGAGAATTCGAGTGAACAGCTTGTCATTAATTCGAATGTGAATAAGTATGGTCTCAAGGTAATAGTTATAATCAATAAAAATACAGCATTTATGCAGATTCGATTACTGCAAAAGATGTTAATCAGCGCAGTTTTATTCTCTACGGCAATTCTTTTACTTGGTTCTATCTGGTTTTCGAAACGATTAACAAGACCAATCAATAATATGGTGGATTCCATGCAGTTAATTGAGAATGGAAACTTTGATTTGCAGTTACCAGTTACTTCAGACGATGAAATTGGGATTCTCTCGGCAAGATTTAATCAGATGCTTACAACGCTGAACCAATATATCAATCAATGTTATGTAGCAAAGATAAAGCAAAACGAGGCGGAATTAACAGCTTTGAAGTCGCAGATATATCCACATTTTCTATGTAACACGCTGGAAGTAATTCGAATGACGGCAGTGGAGAACGAGGATGAGAAAGTTTCGAAGATGATACAAGCACTTTCCTTACAGATGCGGTATATCATCGGAAATGCAAGTGATACCGTACCATTATCAGAAGAGATTACCATGATAGAAAACTATGTGTATCTATTAAATTGCAGAATTGAACATAGCTTTCTGTTTCATGTGAATGCACCGAACAGCAAGGAAATTATGGTACCCAAACTGATCTTACAACCGATTATTGAAAATGCATATGTTCACGGTTTAAAGCCAAAAGGAAAGGGTGGCAATATTACAGTTGATGTGGAAAAACAAGACGATAAGATAATCATTTCTATCATGGACAATGGGGTTGGCATGAATGAAATGCAAGTAGAAAAGATACGAAAAATGCTTATGGGTAATGACATGGGAATTCGAAACGAATATAACTGGCAAAGCATTGGCGTTAAGAACGTACATGACCGAATTCGTTATCTGTATGGGGCAGACTTTGGTGTTGAAATAACGAGTTCACAAGCAGTCGGTACGATGGTGCAGTTGTTTATTCCGGATAGGAAAGAGTGTGAGTAGTTGTGCTGGTGGCATAGAAGGGAAGGGAAAAACTATGATTAAAATGATTATTGCAGACGATGAAAGCATTATATTACGTGGTATTCGTAAATTAGTGGACTGGAATGGTTTGGGAATCGAAATTGTTGGGGAATACGAGAATGGAAAAGCGGCTTTAACGGGGATTTTAACGGAAAAGCCTGACCTTGCTTTGTTGGATATTAATATGCCAGAGATGAGTGGAATTGATATTCTAAAATACATTAAGAATAGAGATGAAATTCAAACAAAAGTAATCTTTATCAGTGGTTTTCAAGAGTTTGAGTATGCAAAGGCAGCGATTAAGTATGGGGCAGCAGAATATCTTCTAAAACCAATTGTAGTAGAAGAATTATTGAATGCTGTGGAAAAGATTATTCATACAATAGAACGAGAGAAAAACATACAAATCAGTGAAACAAAAGAAAATCAGGATATGTCAGAGAACTACCGAAAGTTAGCTGGTGTGGAACAGGAAAAGTATATCACGGTCTATACGGAAATTATATTTGGCAGTGAGGAATTACCACAAGTAAGGAAGTTAGTAACATTTTCGTTTATTAGTTTTATAGAGAAATATCTTGAAGAAAATAATGTGGGAATTGTATTTAAGAAGGTTGGAGATATCGTAATCATCTTAAAAGAAGAGAATATAAGCAAAGCGAAAGAACTGCTATATGAGATTTCCTTAAAAGCAGAAGAAGTAATCGGACATTCGGTTGCATTTATTATTGGGAATGTAATTGATTGTATGAGTAAGATACCTGAGAGCTATTCGGCTTGTTTGGATATGAAAGGCTATCTGTATTTTCAAAGTGAACTAAAAAATTCGATTTTGGTATGTGGAGAGCCTGTTTTTCATAAGAAATATGCGATGGAGGAACTAGAGAAAGAGATGAGTAAGATTGTGGAAGCAGCATTAGCAATGGATCAAGACAGCTTTGCCGAGTCCTTTCGAAAGTTTGCTACGATTGTCTGCAACCTGTCCGATGGTAGGAAGGAAGATGCCTGCTATTACTTTTGCAATATGATTCGTTTTGTTCAAGAGAAACTGCAAGGTATGAGTCTCTACAAAGTCGATGCGGATATGAAGAATCTGCTTGAGATAGGAAGGCAGACAAGTAGTTTCACAGAAATGAAAGAGAAATACAATACTGTAGTAAAAGAGTATATGAATAGTATCGGTGACTCTGTAAAAAGTCAAGATAAGAAGGAGATTATCTTTGCAAAACAATATATAGAACAACATTATATGGATAATCTGACACTGGAAGTTATGGCGAAAGAACTGCATATGAATCCGTATTATTTTAGCAGTTATTTTAAAAAGAACGCGGGGGAGAATTTTAAAGATTATTTGAATCAAGTTCGTGTCAATCATGCGTTATCATTACTGATTACAACGGATATGAAAATCTATGGTATTGCGGCAGAGGTTGGTTTTCGCGATGCAAGGTCGCTAACGGAAGCATTTCAGAAGGTTTACAAGGAGACGCCTGCGAGTTACAAGAAGAGGGTTTGTAATGGGGAGAGTGTGGAGTAACCGTATAAAAACCTCATTAAAATATGCAGTTTTGTCTTAAAAAATCGCATGTGAAAGAACATTTCGTTACGGTATAATAAATTGAAAGTGTGTAGGATGATGGTGCCAATTTGACTCCCCCGCCTAAATTGCTATTATCATCTTAGCACATTGGTATTGAGTGCAACTTGAATTAAATTGTGGTTTCTAACCGAAACAGCAAGCATTGAAACTATTCAGAATGTAGTAATGTAAGACGTTTTATGAATGGAATAGTTTGCAATGAAAGAATCATGAATTGCATAACATAAGAACGACGATATCAGGGTGAACTTCATTTGAAATGGTATCGTCGTTTTTACATTATCGAAAGGAAAATGAGGTGTCACTATGATTGATAAAAAGACAAAAGAGCCATATATCAATGTGTGGTTCGGGAATTTCTATAAGCCAGCATTTGATGATAAAGAGTTTGTAAAAGAGAGTATAGGATTATTAAAAGATATCGGATTTAATAGTGTGTTATTAGATTCAAAGGCGTGGGAAGATTTTAGAGATCGTTTTGAAGGAAAAGAAGCTAGTCAATATGTGGCTATGCAAGAGTATATGCAGCAAGAGTTAGAAGAACAGGATATGAGTCATGTGTTTTTGGCACTTTACTTAAATGGAGACAACTTATATCCGAATATCCGATTTAGCCCTCCTATCTATGGAGAATCCGTTGTTAATCCAGATGGCAGTGATGGAAAATGGTATCGCTATTGGTCAGATAAAGCAAAAGAATCCATGAAGCAACATGTGGAAGGATTGTTTCAAAATTATGAGAATAATTATACGAAGATAGATATTAATGAGGAAGAGCGATTACCAATCTGTAGTATGTGGGATCCGATTGTAGCTCCTAGCTTCGATGAAGAGGGTAGAGAGCGTTATATTCATTGGTTAGAGAAAGAATATGAAGATAATATTGATTCTTTCAATAAAGCCTATCAGACTTCTTTTGTTAGTTTTGAAGAATTAAAGCCAACTGATTATTGGTTTTCTTGTGTATATGAAAGCGATTCTTGTTACACGCTTTCTGATATACAAGAAAATACTCCAAAGTATCAGATGTGGATAGATAATATGAAATGGAAGAGAGATGAGAATGTTCTTTATTTCAAAGACATGCAATCACGACTAAAAGAAGTGAGAGAAAATCTTTATCTATGCCCTGACTTAGCGCAGTGGAGCTATTTCTTGAATATAGATGGTTCTAAGCTATCCAATGTTGGGTTTAGTGAGCTTTGGGATACGGCAATGCGAGGAATTGACTTATATGAGATTGCTCCTTATGTGGATGCCTGTCATTTTATTACCGTTCCAGTAACACCTCTTGGTGATCCAAGTGCTTATGTTGTTTCTGCGCAACATAGTATGATGCGTTGCATGAATGAGGGAAGAGAATTCTTAGGTGGCATCTACTGGGGAAGATTCCTTTACCAACATATCTATGAATTCCTATCACCATGTGAAATTATAGGAAGTATGGTTGGTGCAGGAATGAGTGGATATTCCTCTTATGGAATGTGTGGATTAGATGATGGTGGCGTATTACATAGAATGGAAGATAGTTTCCTACAATCCTTAAAGACAGCAAACGAATGGGCAAAGAAAGTGATTCCAATGCTTGGTGAAAAGGAAAAACCAGAGATTGCGATTGTATTTCCTAATGCGATGTCTATCTATGAGCCAATGTCTGTAGATGGAAATATCGACCGAAGATACGACTTGCTTGGATTTTATCAAGCATGCTTAGACGGTGGATATGAAGTTGATATTATTGATATCCATGCCGTTGCAAAAGGAAAGTTAAACGATTATAAAGTAGCAATCCTTCCAGCAAACCGTTCCTATGGAAAAGACCGCAACGAAGCAGCAGAGCAAGAACTTAAAAGATGGGTTATGGAAGGCGGCAAGCTGATTCATGGTCCAGAAGATGAACTTGTATATCAAAGTTTATCTATAAAAGGAAGCAGGCACGAAAAAGATGAAATTATCTATCACGAAGGTGGACTTATCCAAGGGGATTGTTTCGAATCCTTCGAAGGAAAAGATACATTAGCGGTATACCAGCATTCGAATAAGGGAGCTGTTGTTTCATCGGAATTAGGACAAGGGCAGGTGTATACTTTTGGATTTTTCTTTGGTACTTGTTATATTGCAAAGATTGCACCACACGTACCACTTTCACAAAAGAACAATGAACTATATCCAATTCCATATATGAAGAAGAATATGTTACTTGATATATTAGGAAAACAAGCAGCACCTGTTTGTAAGATATGTGGTAAGAATATCGAGGTACAGAAGTTTACGAATGGATTGGTGATAACAAATCATACATCTGTACCGATGGCGATTGGAGAGATTGTGGGTGAGAGATATTATCAGTATGAAGTGGGAGAAGATTGTTTGATGGCGAGGAGTAGTGTGTTTGTGAAGATAAGGTAGTTGAAAGAAAAAATTATTTTTATATTGTTAATCTGAAAATTTTGTGAGTGATGATTGTGAAATGAAAGGGGGGACATTGAAAATTAAAATTTCAAATGTCCATCAAAGAAGTTTCACAAGATTATTTGTAAAATGCATCAGGTTTAATAAACGATAGCCAACTACCATACATATTCGAATTGTTGATAAAGCAGTTTGAAAGTGTATGGCAGTTGGCTATTTTATATTATATTTAGGTGTGCTTTTTTGTCAATGCATGGTAAAATAAAATCATTGGTTTACACGCCCTAGGGTATATATAACGATTAGAGAAGCGTTTTAGTTATTAAAGAAAGTTTAAGGAGACAGATAAGATGGGGACTATTTTAACTGAAGATTTGATTTATGAAATACTTTCTGTAGTGGAAGAAATCCCGAAAGGAAACGTTGCATCTTATGGTCAGATAGCCAGACTCATAGGTAGGGACAAAAATTCCCGATTGGTGGGAAAGGTTCTGAGTTGTGCAGATTATTACGGAGATTATCCATGTCATAGAGTGGTTAATCATGCAGGTAGGTTAGCTCCACACTTTTATGAGCAGCGACACTTGTTGATTGAGGAAGGTGTAGTGTTTAAAGACGAGAATCATGTGGATATGAAGAAATGTGGGTGGGAGTGTTAGGGGGAAGGTAATTGTAAAGTTTTCTGTTAATTATGAAGCAATGGTTTGAATGACATTTTATTTGTGAAAAACATATTATTTTTGAGTTGAAATGTTAAATTTACTTTTATGCTTAACTAGTATAGAATAATAAGCATAAAAGTTAAAAAACTGGGGGTTTTTTTTGTAATTGATGGATTCAATTATGCAAATAGTAAAGAGAACCATGGCATGATTAGAATTTTTGAGTTCGCAAGCACGTTTTAAGAGATGAATTTAAAAAAAAAAGTAAGTTTAAGAAATAGAATGTTGGTAAATAAGAAGATGGAGGGAAATTATTAATGGCAATCAATTATATTAAAATAAAAAATTTCACCGTATTTAAGGATACAGAGATAAACTTTAGTAAAGATATCAATGTGATAATTGGGGAGAATGGAACAGGCAAAACTCACTTGCTTAAGCTTCTATATGGGGGTTATGATTTGAAATACAAAAGAATTACTCACATAAGATAATTGCGTCTTTTGATGTATTATCCATTGCTGAATGGAATGAACAATTTTCAATGTTTCCATTGAGAAGAGTGTAGAGCTTTGTTGGTGGGAGATGATTCTAACGTTATGAAAATATTTACAACTATTGCGAAAAATGTTTTGTACTATAATAATGGAATTCATATTAAATCATATGGAAATAGAAAAGGTGAGGAGGCAAAACGCTTATGGCTAAATTTGCAATTGAGTGTTCGGCTTGTGGAAGATATGCTGAAGCAAAAACAGGTTTTTTTGCAAGAAAAAAAATTGATTGTGCTTGTGGAAATGTGATTAATGTAAATATTGATAAATTTTCATCAAGAGAATGTCCACATTGTGGCAATCAGATTGTTTTTAATCAGGAAAAGGGAGCAGATGCAACATGTCCGATTTGTCATGAAAAAATTAATACACTTGCTGAACAGCAACAAACGAAAGAATTTTTCTGTGCACAGTGTAATGTTAGATTAATGACGGCAAGAAGTGCAACAACATATGTTTGCCCAGTATGTGATTATGTCAATGATGTTCAGGAGAGATTAGAAGCAGAACGTATTAAAAAAGATGGAATTGCAAGTATTATTAAATATGAGGGGAATAATGAAACTCTTGTATGGAAGCATCCGATAGAGGATTTTAACTTTGGATCCCAACTAATAGTACATGAGAGTCAAGAGGCAATCTTTTTTAAGGACGGACAGGCACTTGATTTGTTTAAGGCTGGAAGATATACATTAGAGACACAGCAATTACCATTGATTGAAAATATTTATAACTTACCTACTAATACAGAAGGGACTTTTCATTCAGAAATATATTATATAAACATGACTACACAGATGGGAATTAAATGGGGGACGGATTCTAAAGTACGGTTATTTGATCCCACATCGGGTATTCATGTTGAATTAGGTGCTAGTGGTGAATTCAATGTCAGAGTGAGTAATTCACGTAAACTTTTATTGAAGGTTGTTGGTACAGCAGGAAGTCTTGGACAGAGTCAATTAATAGACGATGGTAATTTAAAGGGATATTTTAGAACCATGGTTATAACGCAGGTAAAAAGTTATCTTGCTCAGACGATTAAGGATAATCAAATTAATATTCTTGAGATTGATTCTGATTTGATGAGGTTGTCTACTGCATTGAGAGACAAAATTAACACATATCTTGATGACTACGGTTTGATAATGCCGGAATTTTTTGTTGGAAGAATCATGACACCTGATGATGATCCAAATTTCCGTAAAATGAAAGAGCAATATGCGGAACAATATCTGTTAGTTCGCCAAGAACAAATTAGAAAAAGTGAAGCAGAAGCAGCAGCCCAAAGAAAAGAAGTGGAGGCAACGACAGCAGCTCGTATGAAAATTATTGGAGCGCAAGGAGATGTAGAAGTATTGAAATTAAAGGCTCTGGCAGAAGCGGAAGCATATAAGGTGCAAGCAGAAGTGGAAGCAATGGAAATGAAGATGAAGGGTTATACATATCAGCAGGAAACATCACGACAGGTTGGTCTTGAAGCAATGAAAAATGGACTTACTGGTGGAACTGGAAGTGCGGGGACATCAGTGATAGGAGATTTAGCTGGGCTTGGCATTGGTCTTGGAACAATGGGAAGTATGGTCAATATGACCAAGGATGCTATATCTCCGATGCTGGAGAACTCTGTACAAATGGGACAGGCAGTTTCAAATACAATGCAAGGTGCTTGGGATTGTTTATGTGGTCAGAAAGGCATTGTTGGAAAGTTTTGTATGAATTGTGGAACCCCAAAACCACACTCAATTAGAACTGATATTTGGGATTGCTCCTGTGGGCAAAAAGATAATACGGGAAATTTCTGTGCGAATTGTGGAACAAGAAAGCCAGAGGAAGCTATGGATACATGGGATTGTAGTTGTGGAAAAACAGGCATGGAAGGAAAATACTGTAATAATTGTGGGAAGAGGCGAGATGAGTAGCTTATGAGTAAAAATGAAAAAAGAGTGTATATGACATTAGTAGTTTTATTGATAGTTTTTAGTGTAATTGCTTTTGCAGTACCTTTTGCAAAAACATCTGTATTTTGGCTAGCTTATATATTTTCAGTATTAGCCATTACTTTTCAGATATATGTGTTAAAACTCTCTTTTTCTGGGAAAAGAGAGACTAAAAGTAAATTCTATGGTTTTCCTATTGCCAGAGTTGGAGTTATTTATCTTATTACTCAGTTGCTTTTTAGTTTTATTGAAATGG
>NZ_JAVBNS010000258.1:0-10536 GCF_031551385.1 Anaerosporobacter sp. | reverse complement strand
ATTTATTTCCCTTAATTTTATTATCGATTAAAGTAAGTATCCATGATTTTTTTAACTATTGGTACAGCATAATCACTACCAGTACCAGCTCCTTCCACAATAACACTAACTGCAATCTGCGGATTGTCTGCTGGTGCAAATCCAACAAACCAAGCATGCGATGACTTTCCTGAATTATATTCTGCTGATCCTGTTTTACCTGCTGCTTTGTATTTTTTACTTGATAATTTATACGCTGTTCCATTATTCACTACATCTACCATCATATCCGTAAGTGCCTGTGCTTCTTGCGCTGTCATTAAATCCCCATATGTGGAAGGCATATTCTTACTAATAACATTTCCAACATAGTTTTCAATATGATCCACAACATATGGTTTCATTAATGTTCCACCATTCGCAATCGCACTTACAATAAGTAAATTATGCATAGGTGAAATCAATGTGTTTCCTTGACCAATTGCAGTCTGCGCAGCCAAGGTATCTTCCGACGAAGAACCTAACGTGTAGGAACTCATCTTATATGGGAATGGTAATGGTAATTCTGAATTAAACAGTAACGATTCACATGTACTAAACCACGAATTCTTGCTAAGTTTTGTTCCAATTGACGCAAATGTTGCATTACACGACTTCGCAAATGCCGTCTTCAGATCAATCGTACCATGTACTTTATTATTGTAGCAATTAATCTTCATATCATCGATTTTAAAACTACCTTTGCATGTATATTCAAATTTCTTATACTTTGAATTCTCTCTCATATATTGCAGCGCTGTTACAATCTTAAACGTAGAACCTGGCGGATACAATCCCTGCGTGGCACGATTAATCAATGCTGAATTGTTCTCACTATCAGCCACCAAATCTTCCCACAAAGAATTAATTTGATTTGGGTCATAATCCGGCTTTGATACCATCGCTAAAATCTTACCTGTACTTGGTTCTATTACTACAACTGCACCTCTATGGTTGCCAAGAGCATCGTATGCCACTTTTTGCAATTCCACATCAAGAGTCGTTACAATATTATCTCCAATATTCTTCTTCTCTGATAACTCATTAAATACTTTTTCTAATGGATTCGCATTAGAGGTTAGCAAATTAAAGTTTTCCGATAATTCAATTCCCGTTTTACCTTTGTCAAATCTCCCTACAACATGTACAAATAAATCCTTATAAGGATATACACGCTTACTATTTCCATCATCATCTTCAATAGTCTGTGCTAAGATTTCTCCGTTATTACCAAGAATTTGCCCTCTTACAATTCTCTCTGCTAATAAATCCTGACGCTTATTATACGTATTATTTATTACACTTTTACTATCCGCAAACAAAAAATGCGAAAAATTCACGAGTAGTAACACAAACAATCCAATAAATATATACGTAACTACAAGGATCTCACGATTTACACCTTTATACCTCGGTTGACTTGTTTCATTCTGAGGTGTCGCATTCTTCTTGGAAGGCTGTTGCTTTTTTGATTGCTTTAAATTCTTTCTCTGTATTGGTTTTTGTGACTCCTGTGGTTCTCTATATTCTGTATTATCCAGATTATCTAAACCCTCTTCAAAGAAGCCTTCTTCTTCCAATGATTGTTTTAGCATTTCACTATAATCATCCTCATCATATTCATTAAGTGAATTTTTTTGAGGATTTTTATTTACTTTTTTAATCGGCTGTTTCTTTGGTTGTCGATTTGTTTGCTTACTCTTTTGATTTTTCTTTCCTATCAATATAATCATCCTCTACTATTTGTTGTGTACATATAATCCCTGTATAATGCAAAATATAATAATTGTGCTTAATACCGATGTACCACCATAGCTAATTAACGGTAATGTAACACCTGTAGATGGTATAAATTTCGTTACTCCACCAATGGTTAAAAATACCTGAAAACCATATACGATACTTAGTCCTAATGCAGTTAATTTATAAAATGTTCGTTTCATCTTCATCGCAATATTGATAAACATTATAAAACAACTTAGACAGATTAAAACAATACAAAAAGCTACTATTCCACCAAACTCCTCTGATATTGCAGAGAATACAAAGTCACTTTCTACTACCGGAATACTTTTAGGTAATCCTTTTCCTAGCCCAAGACCAAACCAACCTCCTGTTCCAATTGCAAACAGAGATTGCGTTATCTGATACCCCTCATTGTCAATACAGCTCCAAGGATCTTTCCATGCCATTACTCTAACTCTAACATGACTAAACAGCTTATATGCTATTACAGATGCTGCCGAACCACCAAGTAATCCTGCCCCTAAGTAAATAGGATTATGCGATGCCACATAAATCATCATTAGATACGTAACAAAGTATATAAGTGCACCACCTAAGTCTTTCTCAAGTACTAATAATATAACCTGCACCCCTGCCAGTATCGATACGATTGCAACTTGTTTAAAATTACTTGTTTTTGATAGTAACGATGCCATAAAGAATACATATACAATCTTCACAAATTCCGATGGCTGAAATCCAAAGCTTCCAATAAACAACCAGTTTTTTGCACCATATTGTGTTTTTCCAAAAGCAAGTACTACCAATAGTAAACCTATGCCCGCTATAGCATATAGAACCCCCAGATTTTCTAACCATTTCGCTTTATCAATAATGAACGGTACAATAACGCAGATTGCAATTGATATACTTGCTATAACAAATTGTTTAACAGCCAATGAATATGATATTCGCGTTAGCATTACAAAACTAAACATTAATAGCATTAGCATATTATTCAAAACTAATCGCGATAAGTTCTTATATACAACTTTATACACTGCTGAAACAATAGCAAAAAATGCAATTTGAAGCATATATAGGATTAACAATTTTGGATTCTTTGCCTCCAAAAACAATACTAGATAACATATAAAATGTATCATATACAGCAACCCTATCTGTTTATTAAACAACCTATTCTGCCTTCTCTTATCACTACTTCGAAATACTGTAAAACAATATAGTGTATAGATTGCTAACAAGATAATGATTAAATACCTTGATAATTCTATCGTTAAATTCTCCATTTTATCACCTACTCTATTCCACGATTATAATGCCCCTTTGTATATGCCTTATCTACTACGTTAATTTGCTTTGTAGTGGCATGTCTCTCAGATAACGCAATACAATTAGAAAGTATAGCTTTTACTTCATCCGCATTCTCTATCGTAAAGTCTAAACGAACTCTTCTAGGTTTTAGTTTTCGAATCTCATCCCATTGGTTTAATAGATACAATGCAGAACCATTATATATGGTATTATAGCAGTATCTACAATGCTTTCTTACATAGAAATTCTTCTGTTTCCCATCCTTCATCTCATAGTATGGATTGTCGTTTTCCTTTAAATCATTCTTCCCCTTATGTTTTATGCAACCAATTGTACTGTTGCGTAAGCATTGCGCAGAAACCATAAGCGTTGTATGACCATAAACAACCATATCAGAATCTGTCAAATCAAGCTCTAACAATTCTTTATAATTTAACTCTAGCGATGATGTAAAACGAGAAATTCCCTGCTCCCTCCAAAACACTTTGGATTCTTCATTCAATGTATAGAGATTAGAATCTATTATAATTTCCAGTTCTCTATTCTTCTCATCTCCAACTATATTTTTCTCTTTTAGAAATGCATATTCTTCAAGGTTTTTAATAACAATACCATCTAATGCTTCTAGCAATTCTTCTGTTACATAGGATTCAAATTGTTCTCTTATATCTCTACGAAAGATTGCAGGTAGTACCATATAAAATTGGATTCCTTGCTCTTTTACTTTCTTAGCCGTTGCAATCATTGTATTCTTACTTACATCATCCGCATTCAGATATATTGCTTCAATCTCAGGAAATGCTAGTACAGTATCTAATAATTTTACATCTTCTGGGTGCACACAAATTCTCATTGCCTTATCTGACTTATAAGATTTCTCATACGTTTTTGTTACTGTTTCCATTATTTCTGGAGTTGCTCTTTTATAACTAGCAAGAATTTTCTCTGTTAATGCCTCTACTGCTTCTCGACGTAATTCATTCAACAACCCATTCGGAATAAATAATTGTTCATCTAATTCAATTGCTAGCTCTTTTAGGTAAAATGCAGTTGTATTCATTTTATTCAACTGTTTTGTTATCTGTTCTGATGTCGCACTCTGTTTCTGTGCTTCCATCGGTTCATCTCCATATACGGTAATACTATGCATACCATTCCTATCACTATACTGAAATGTTAGTTGCATCGGTTGACCATGCTTTGCAAGAAATGTTCCTTCTATCGCTTCTCTTCTCTCTGTATCAATATATTCTTTCCTAATTGCATCTAATAATTCCTGATTCTTAATGCGATACACTTCTTGTCCAACAAAAACGGGTGTTTTTGCAAAGAAATTTGTTCGAATTGTTGTTCCTTTCTTTGCAGAATCCTTCAATGTATACTCATAACTATCCTTTGCCTTCAGATTTGTAAGACTCTTTCGAATCTCTAACAAATCTTGTGCATGAACATCTTCAGACAGTAAAATTCCTGCATTGTTACCTTTCACATTAACCACTTCTCCAACAAGCACACCATTATGATTCGGTCTTGTTAATGACATCATATCTTTTCCATTATGACTCACATAATAGCCTTTTGTGAAATTACCACGATTATACAAGTCCATCAAATCTTTTTCATCACGAACAAACTCATCACTATGTTTCTCCATATACGATATATATTCTTTTCGTCCTAATTTTTGATATAGGTCAACATATTTACGATATAGATGTGACGCTAATGCTGTATATTCTGGACGTTTCATACGACCTTCTATTTTAAAGGAATCAATTCCGGCATCAACTAATTCTGGAATAATCGATAGTGTACACATATCTTTCGGACTTAGAAGATACGAATCTTTCCCACTTGTGAGTTTCTTTTTCTCATAATACAAGTCATACGGCATACGACAAGGTTGCGCACAACGTCCACGATTTCCGCTTCTTCCTCCAATTATGCTACTCATTAAACACTGTCCTGAATAGCAGTAACACAATGCTCCATGCACAAAAGACTCAATCTCAAGATCTGTATTCTCACGAATGTTTTTTATTTCTTGCAAACTAAGTTCACGCGAAGTTACAAGTCTTGTTACTCCATATTCTTTCAGTATGTTCGCACCTTCTGCCATTGTCAATGTCATCTGTGTACTAGCATGTAATTCTAATTCCGGAAAATTACGATGCAAAAAATGCATAACCCCTAAATCTTGAACAATTGCTGCATCTAACCCATGTTCATAATATTTTGCTATATAACTATATAATTTTGACTTTAACTCTTCCTCTTTCAATAAAGTATTCACTGTAAGGTAAAGTGCTTTGTCATGAATATGTGCATAATCAATTGCTTCCATCATTGTGTCTTCATTCAGATTATTCGCATATGCTCTTGCACCAAATAAATCCCCTCCAATATAAACAGCATCACAGGAAGCTGTAACTGCTGCTTTTAAGCTTTCATAAGATCCTGCTGGAGCAAGTATTTCTATCTTTCTCATGGATTTTTCCTTTCCTACGAATTAATAAAAGCGCACATAAGGCAGTGCTATGCAGAAATAACCATGCACAGTTCGCTTCTTTCGTGCGCCTTTCATCTATATCCGTTTACACTCGTTCTCGAATTATCAATTACTCCTTCATTCAACAACTTGTGGATTTCTTACTTCTTACTATCTTCTAATTCCGTCTGTAATTTAATTATTGTCTTTTGCGCTTCATTATACTCGTTCTGAAGCTTCTCATGTTCTTTTTGTAATGCCTCAAGTTTTGTCTGTGATGCAATTACTTCATGCTTTAGGTTAAATAATTCATTGCCTTTCACATCTGCATCCTCATTCAGTTCCTTTACTTGATTCACCATTTTAAAATAATCATCTGCAATATTAATCTGCATTAATATATTACGCATGTCAGAATCTAGTTTATTATAACTTTCCATTAACTTAAATTCTGTGTGCTTTGTATTAATATAGGAAGCTATCTTCTGTAGATATTCTCCACTCTCATAACCACTTAACGTATATCTTTTATTATTAATAATAACTTCTACATCATTTATCGTATTCATATAATCCGCCCCTTAGATTTCTAAACACGTACTCGTGTCATTTTATTCTACAATAATTCACAATCTAGTTCAATTATAGTATTTTCTTCTTAAAATGACAAGCTATTTCTGATTTTGTCCCAAACCAAAATGTTTATAACATAAATCGGTCACCATTCTGCCTCTAGGTGTCCGCACAATCAAACCATTCTGAATCAAATACGGCTCATATACATCTTCAATTGTACCAGAATCTTCACCTATTGCAGCAGCAATTGTGTCAAGACCAACAGGGCCACCAGAGAATTTATTTATCATCGTTAATAGGATTTCACGGTCAATATGATCCAATCCTAGTTTATCTACTTCAAGTAAATCAAGAGCAAAATTAGCAACCTCTTTCGTAATCTTTCCATCATATTTGACTTGTGCAAAGTCTCGCACTCTCTTTAATAAGCGATTGGCAAGTCTTGGTGTTCCACGAGAACGTCTTGCCATCTCCATTGCACCTTCTTCATCAATTTCAACATGAAACAGTCCTGCCGAACGCATAATAATGGTTTTCAATTCTTCATTCGTATAAAATTCCAAACGATGTACAACACCAAAACGATCTCGAAGTGGTGCAGTCAACATACCCGCTCTTGTCGTTGCTCCTACAAGAGTAAACTTCGGCAAATCCAATCGAATAGACCTAGCAGAAGCCCCTTTTCCTATGATAATATCAATTGCATAATCTTCCATTGCAGGATATAAGACTTCCTCTACCTGTCTGTTCAATCGATGAATCTCATCTACAAACAGCAAATCTCCTTCTTGCAGATTATTCAAAATCGCTGCCATCTCGCCTGGCTTTTCAATCGCTGGTCCAGAAGTAACTTTAAGATTTACATCCATCTCATTCGCTATGATTCCTGCAAGCGTTGTTTTACCTAAACCTGGTGGTCCATAAAAAAGTACATGATCCAGTGCCTCTTCACGTTGCTTCGCCGCTTCTATATATACTTTCAGATTGTTCTTCGCCTTAGTTTGTCCAATATAATCTTTTAACAGTTTTGGTCTAAGACTATTCTCAATCTTATAATCCTCTTCTATTAACTCTGTTGATATAATTCGCTTCTCCATGTCTATCCTCCGACATTCACCTTCAAAAATCGTATTGCTTCTCGTTATACCTAAAGGTGAGTTTTACAATTTCCTATAAAAATGATATCTTCTTTAAACTCAATTTCAAAATATCTTCCGTATCCATATCTGGTGTGATTTCAATTCCTCTAACGGCTTTTAATGCCTCTGTATTCGTATAACCCAAAGCTACAAGTGCTTGTATCGCTTCATTCTTCGCATTCACATCAGAATTTGGCGCATCTGCTACTTTCGATAATTTTTGTTCAAACGCATCTTCTAACTTCAATTTATCTTTCAATTCTAATATTAACTTACTTGCCGTCTTCGCTCCAATTCCAGGTGCTTTTGCAATTGCTTTCGCATCATCAGCAAGCACAGCAAATCGCAAATCATCTGGTGAAATTGTTGACAATATTCCAAGCGCACCTTTCGGTCCGATACCATTTACCGTTATTAATAATTTAAATACTTGCAAATCATCTCGTGATAAGAATCCATATAGACTCAATATATCTTCCCTTACATAGAGATATGTATAGATTTTTACTTCTTCTCCTGCGGCAGGTAGTTCATTCATAACAGATAGTGGCACTTTGATATCATAACCAATTCCACCATTCTCAATAACAATTCCGTCTTCATATATACTATCTAATTCACCTTTTATAAATGATATCATCTCGTTAATCCTTTCTATAAAACCGTTATATCTATTATACTGATTCATATATTTAAAAGCAAGCTAATATCCATATTTTTTCGAATATTTGTTCGGAAAATATATTAGTTAAGATGATGCTAAGGAAACCTTTAAACTATTTTCAAACGCAATCAAATTTGCTATTATGATGTCAAGCAATTGAACATGGTATTGCTAACCACTCAATTGTTAAAACTCAAAGTAATCGTTCTTTATAAGCTACTGCACAGGCTTATGAGTACATTACAAGATTCTACATAACACCCTTATGTGCGAACAACTTGTCCGAAATGGTTTTTACTTCTATCCGTAATATAAGTAAAAATCAGTGCGTTCGCCGTAAACCGCTCCTACGCATATAGCACGAATTTGAATCCCTTGCAAATTCGTGCTATAAATGCATGTAGAACTTTATTTTGTAATATATTACTATTATTTAATATCTCTATAGACTTCATAGGTTTTTTTATATATAATCCATTACATATATATCTTTAATAAAGTTGCATTGTAATACCCACAGCTTTATTAACCTAGGAGGATACTAATGCTTACTAATCGAAAAAAAATTAACATTGAACCATTTTTTACATTTTGCAAAAATATACGCCAACATATGAATGACTTAACGTACACTCTTCTTGTTATAGTGATTTCAACCTGTTTTTGTTTTATAACTTTTCACTTTTCAGGTAAGAACAACTCAAATATTACACTCATATATATACTAGCTTTGATTTTAACCGCTAGATATACTACTGGTTATCTCTATGGAATTTGTTCTTCCTTAGTTTATGTTGTGTTAGTAAATTGCATCTTCACATATCCCTTTTTCAGAATCAACTTCACGTTATCCGGATACCCCATTACTTTTATTGTAATGCTTGCAATTGCTTTACTAACAAGTACAACTACCTCGCATCTTCAAATTCAATCCAAATTATTAACCGAGCGGGAGGACATGTTGCGAAAAGCAGACAAAGAAAAAATGCGCGCCAATCTATTACGTGCTATTTCTCATGATTTAAGAACGCCTTTAACAAGTATCATCGGTACTTCTGCCACATACTTAGAGAGCAGTTTCTTATCCGAGGAAGAACGCACTGTACTTTTACAACACATTTATGATGACTCCACATGGTTGCTACATATGGTTGAAAACCTGTTATCCGTTACGAGAATTCAAGATACTTCTACTAAAGTAAAAAAGACCGAAGAATTAATTGAAGAAGTTATATCCGAAGCAATCAGTCGTTTCAAAAAACGACAGCCAGATGCCAAACTAGAAGTAAAAATTCCTGATGAGTTACTTATCGTACCTATGGATGCACTTCTTATCGAACAGGTTATCATTAATCTGTTAGAAAATGCGTGGGTTCATTCCCATACTTCATCTGCAATCGCCTTAGCGATTACTCATGACCAAGAAACCGTTACTTTCCATATTCGTGACTATGGTGTGGGCATTCCTCCCGAGAGAATTCCTACTATTTTTGATGGTGCAACTGCCTCCTATTCCAAATCTATTGACGGCCACAAAGGAATGGGTATTGGCTTATCTATATGCAAAACAATTATCGATGCACACAAAGGAACAATCAATGCAAAAAATTGTCAACCAGGTGCTGAATTTATATTTACATTACCTAAGGAGGACTATCATGAATGCTAAATTCACTGTACTAATTATTGAAGACGAGGAAAACATCGCTTCTTTTATCAAAAACACATTAATTAATAACGATTACAAAGTTCTTGTAGCTTATACTGGGCAACAGGGATTATCTCTAATCAACTCTCAATGCCCTGATATTATCTTATTAGATTTAGGGCTTCCTGATATGAACGGAACTGACATTATCAAAAACGTACGTAGTTGGTCTAGCAATCCTATTGTTGTCGTATCCGCTCGTACACAAGAATATGAAAAAGTAGAGGCTCTTGATCTTGGCGCGGATGATTTTATTACCAAGCCTTTTGGAACAAATGAATTAATCGCTCGTATAAGAACGTCTCTTCGTCACAGCAACAAGCTTATGAATGACTCTCAATTATACAAACGACCATATCAATGTGGTAATCTATATATTGATTTCAGCAAGAGAATCGTAATGATTAACCAAGAGGAAGTTCACTTAACACCTATTGAATATAAAATTGTCGCATACCTTGCACAAAACTCAGGAAAAGTAGTAACACACTCTTCTCTTATGACTTATGTATGGGGTCCATACACGGATACAGACAATAAGATCCTTCGTGTTAATATGGCTAACATACGTAGAAAGCTAGAGAAAAATCCTGCTGAGCCAGAATATATCTATACAGAAGTTGGTATCGGCTATCGTATGAAAGAAGACGAATGTACGAATTAATAGAACTAATTTTTATTCAAAAGAATATTTACTAAAACAAAAGATTGCACTTTGGAACTTTCTATTTCCAGAGTGCAATCTTTTGTTAAGTTACTATGTACTATAAAATATCAATTGAGAATTCAATCAATTTTTTTATTGTAACCAAATTCTTTTCATCAAGTTCATCCCAATTTAAATTAGGGTAAAATGGACATTTTCCTATTGTCTCCCCGTCAA
>NZ_JAVBNS010000072.1:0-28941 GCF_031551385.1 Anaerosporobacter sp. | reverse complement strand
TTGGTCTTTATTCGAATCTTCTTTTTTACCATCGTTTGTATCTGCTTCTTTTACAGTCGATGCAACGATATCTGAATATACGCCATAGTAGTTTACGAAATAGCACCCGCTGTAAGCACGTACTTTATAGTAATATACTTTGGATTGGTCTGCTGTTTTATCTGTATAGCTTACTGTTGATGAGCAACCAATATACTTATATTCACCATTCTTTGAAGCAGAACGATACACATTATACTTACTTGCACCAGATACTTTGCTCCAACTTATTTTGTTCCCATTTGTCTCTGTTGTAACCTTTACATTCTCTGTCTTTTTCAATGTAGCTGTCGCACATGCTACATTAGAACAAGAACCATATACCTTCTTTCCTTTTACAGTTTTGTATGGACGTACTTTATAGCAATAACTAACTGAAGATTTACGCTTTGTATCTTTATATGTTGTTGCTGTCGTATTTGCTACCTGTTCATACTTTCCTGATCCTAAAGTTGCTCGGTAAACTTGATAGCCTTGCGCTCCAGATACCTTTCGTATTGAAAGAGTAACCGTTGTCGCTGTTCTTTGTTTGATTGTTATGTTTGTCCTAGCTAGCATAGTTGCTGCTTGTGCTTTCGGTATGTCTTGCCCCGAAAGTGGTGTTGCTATGTAACCCATTACAAGACAAAGCAAACATGCTATGACCGCTATCCTTTGTATTATTTTCTTTTGCATCGTATTCTCTCCCTTCTACTGATGTATAAACATTGTAACATTTCTGTAACATTTATAAAATACATTATTAGTGGCAACGCTGTCACTATTAGGAAAAACTAGAAGTTGTATACGAAAAAGACCATTTATCTTGTATCCCTAATTGATACAAAACAAATGGTCTTTCATCTTCTTTATTTGGGGCTTATCTGCAAATTCAGCCTAACTGGATCAGTAAGTTATTTCATGTCGTCTATACTAGTTTTCTAATAGGAACTTATATTGTGACATGTACAGTTCACGGTATTCACCACCATAACGAATCAATTCATCATGACTGCCTTTTTCAATAATCTCTCCTCGATCAACATACATAATACAAGTAGAGTTCTTAATTGTTGATAAACGATGCGCAATAATAAATGAGGTACGGTCTTTAAGCAAACGATTCAATCCTTCCTGCAACGCAATCTCTGTCTCCGTATCAATACTTGAAGTTGCTTCATCAAGTATTAATATCTTAGGGTCTGCAAGCAATGCTCTTGCAAAGGAAATCAATTGTCTTTGTCCTGCTGATAAACGATTTCCTCTCTCATTTACTTCGGTTTTATATCCATCTTCCATCTGCATAATGAAATCATGTGCACAAACGGTCTTTGCTGCTTCGATTACTTCATCATCTGTTGCTGTCATGTTACCATAACGAATATTATCCATGATTGTTCCTGAGAATATAAAACTGTCTTGCAACATTACTCCCATCTGCGAACGTAATGATTTAATCGTTACTGTATTAATATCTATTCCATCGATTAGAATCTGTCCTGAATCCAAGTTATAGAAACGGCTAAGTAGATTAATAATTGTCGTTTTACCTGCACCCGTAGGGCCTACAATCGCATACGATTCCCCTTTGTTTACCTTGAAGTTAACACCTTTAAGTATTGGATTTCCTTCTTCGTAGCTAAATACTACATCTTTAAATTCTACATCTCCATGAATAGTCGGCATATCCGTTGCGTCTGGTGAATCCTTTACATCAACAGGTTCATCAATTGTTTCGAAGATTCTCTCTAAGTATGATATTGCTGTTAATAAACTATTATAGAAACTTGCCATATTCGTAATCGGTGCCCAGAAACGACTTATATAAGAAGTAAATGCTACTAATGTACCGATTGTAATTGAATTTACACCACCTACTAACCATGATATTCCTAACACATAGACAATAGAAGTCGTGATTGTCGATATATTATCTACTAATGGCGATAGCATGAAGTTATAACGCACTGCTTCTAACCATGCAGTACGATAGTTATCACTTAGTTTGTTGAAGATATCTGTGTTTTCTTCTTCACGTACAAACGATTGTGTAACACGAATACCATTCATACTTTCTGCAATGTAGGCATTTAAGTTTGAAGATTTATTGCTAAGTCTTTGCCATGCACTTCTTTGTTTCTTCTTAATTATAATTAAGAATGCTACCATTACTGGAATACCGCATAGGCATATTAATGTTAATTTCACATTGATTGTGAGCATGAATATAATGATAAATACTAAACTAAATAAGTCAGTAATCGTATTAATAATACCATTGGATAACAAGTCACTTATATTGTTTACATAGTTTACTACACGAACTTGTATCTTACCATGTGGACGATCATCATAGTATGAAAATGGTAGCTCTTGTAGATGAACAAACAAATCTTTACGAATCTGATGAATAATATCTTGACCAATCTGAGCCATACATTTTATCTTTACTTTAAGCGTAACTACAATTACTAGTACAACGCTTAGATATAAGATACTCATCTGTACGATTCCTCTTATATTTTCATTCGGAATATAGTTATCCATAACAACCATCAATAGTTTTGGACCTAACATACTTAATGCACTTGCTGTTAACATGATGATAACAACAAATATCATTTTGTTTCGGTATGGTTTTATATAGTGGAATAATCGTTTTAACTGATTTACGTCAAATTGCGTCTCTAAGGATTCGTCTACATCATATTTATTTCTAGCCATTACACGATTCCCTCCTTCATTGATGCAATCGTATTAAACTCACCATACTGATGGTTGAATACGGTATAATAATAACCTTTCTTATCAAGTAAACTTTCATGATTTCCTGATTCAACTATTCTTCCGTTGTCAAGTACAAGAATTAAATCAGCATCTTTAATCGATGATATTCTATGCGCAATAACAAATACTGTTCTCTCATCTGAGAGATTATTAAGTGCACTCTGGATTTGTGATTCTGTCTCCATATCAACTGCCGATGTTGTATCATCAAGTATTACGATAGATGGATTTTTAAGTAGTGCTCTCGCAAGAGAGATTCTTTGCTTTTGTCCACCAGATAGACCTACTCCTCGCTCACCAACGATTGTATCATATCCTTCTGGCATCTTTAGTATGAAGTCATGTGCATTTGCAATCTTTGCAACTCTCTCTACTTCTTCAAATGTACAATCTGGTCTACCATATGCAATATTTCCTTCTACGGTATCTGAGAATAGGAATACATCTTGCATCGCCATTCCAATATGATCTCTTAGATAATGTAAATCCATATTCTTAACATTCACACCATCAATGCATACTTCACCCTTTGTTACATCATAGAAACGACAAAGCAGATTCATTACTGTTGATTTTCCTGAACCAGTAGCCCCTATGATACCTACCGTTTGACCTGCTTTTACTGTAAAATCGATATCTTTAAGAATTACATCATCTTCTGCTTTATAGCTTACATGGTGAAATTCAATCGTACCTTTGACACGTTTTCCTTTATAGGCATCTTTTGGTTCTTTGATATCTGGTTCTTCTTTAAATGTTGAATAGATCTTTTCAACTGATGTGATAAATCTCTGAACATCATTTGTTAACCATCCTGCCATACGAAGTGGGTTGTTTAGCATCCATAAGTAACCGTTAATTGTGAATAGGTTACCTAGTGTCATTTGTTTTTTTACAACCATAATTCCACCGACAAGCATCAATATTGCATATAACGCATTAGAGAAAAACTCAAAAATAGGTATGTATTTACTCCAAATAGCTGTTGCTCCAAGTTCTGCTTCTCTGAATGCATCATTTTCTTTATCGAATTTTTCTATCTCAAAATCTTCCTTTGCAAAAGCTTTTACAACCCTGTTTCCACTGATGTTTTCTTGTGCAAATGTATTTAAGCTTGAAAAGCGATTACGTATCTTATGAAATGCCGGCTTAATATTCTTTGATTGAAAATATGTTGTTAATGCTGTAAATGGTAAAACAATAATCATACATAATGCTAGTCTTACATCTACTGTAAAAATCATAACTAATGCTATTACAAACAATAATACATTTTCATAAAGCGAGTAGATTACGTATGCTACAAAGTGGCGAATGGCATCCATATCTCCCGTCTGCCTAGACATTAAGTCTCCTGTACGGTTTTTATTATAGAATTGAAAATCTTGTTCTAGTAATCGTTTGTACAAAGCATCTCGCATTGAATACAATACACCTTGTGACGATTTTTCGAATATCATTAAGAATAGATAACGTAGTATGGAACGTATTATCGTAATTCCTAATAAGATTACTATTAACATGGGAAGTATCGAATGCTTTCCTCCCTGTATTACGTCATCAATCAACATACCCGAAACATATGGATTGATGATTGCAAGTATCGACGTGATTGTTACTAATACTAATGCAACAAAAAGCCGAAACCTGTATTTTTTAATAAACGTGTAAAACCATTGCATTGCTGACATATCTTTTCCTCTTCCTTTCCCAAAGTTGATGATACCTTTAGAATCCCTTTTGTTTCATTCATTATAGGGCAAACCATTTTCGAATTCTAACAATTTTGTTGCAAGTTCTAACACATTCTTTGCAGGTTTTAAAATATATAATTGCAAAATTCACTTTATTTCCAACAAAAAAATGGCTATAATCGCTTTTTCCAGCAAATATTACTTGCCTTTTAAGCATATTATAGCCACTTCTATTTCATAACTCTACTTGTTTTTTTGTTTTACTCTTGTACCTCTATATATTTAATATCTTCTTTTACAAAATCAGGTATGTTATTAACATCGATTGCGTATTGCACTTCCATTGTATTTCCATATTCATCTGTATTTGTTACTACTACGATACTAAGGTAATTCTCATAATTCGTCAACATCCTATTGTTCCCTGAATAAGATGCACTAACAAGATATGGTGTAATCTTGCTAATAGTATCCCTATCATTGTAGGTAACATCATTTACATAAGAGTATGAAGTCCTTGCATCTTTGTCATCCACCTCTGAATATTTTTCTTCTTCACTGATTTTATCACGATATTCATAAGGAATCGTATACGATATTCTAATCGTCTGAACGTTATTAAGATCAAAACTCTTCGTAAAATCAAATCCATGCTCTGTTAAGAATGCTATTGATTTTGCAAAAGAGGGATAAACCACTGCATTATAGGAAAAATCAACATCTTTATCGTCTGTATATCCAAACTGTAGTGTTGCTAGTGGTACTTCAGCCTTTATATCGTCGAATGATAGCTTTGTAAATTCCTCTGCATAAATCGCTAGTAGCTGTGCTCTCTCTTCTTTTGACAATGTAATATTTAACTCTTGGAATTCATTATAGCAAGCAACATATGATACTTCTTCCATCTTATATAGAGGGAATTGCCCTTCTTTATATTCTTCTGATTGATATAGTTGATTCAACAAATCATAGTATTCATCCATTGGAATCATATATTGGCGATATACGTGTCTTCCTGAGTGCAAACGATATTGAACGTATATACTCGTATATTTCCCTTCGCTACTTCGTTCAGCCGCAGTCTTACCTTCTGCCTTTGCAGCTCTTTGAGTAATCTCATATGCTACATCAATATCTTCCAATTTCATATACTCAAATGCATATTCTTCTTTTGACAGGCGCAAAATAGTTTTTTTATCATCTGGATTTATTGATAGAGAATATCCTTGATCTGTATCAAATCCATCTAATACTATACTCATACTTTCAATCTTATCTTTTGCTGGTGCATATTGATCATAATGTAGTAAATCCCACTTATATACAGAGAATATTCCAATCATTAATATAGCACCAACAAGTAACTGAATCTTACTTTTAAATGCGGCTCTAAAATCAAAGTGATATATAATCTCCATTAGAAAACTACATAACAGATATCCACAAATCATGCCAAAGAACAACCAAAACATAGTGTGTGTAGCTGTTAATCCTGTAAACACAAATCCACTTCCTAAACCAATTGGTACACAGATTACCGTTTTAATAATTGGCTGTAATTTCTTATAGGAAATTGCTTTACCTGCTGCCTCCGACATTCTCTTACGATATAGCCAAACTGCTCCCATAATTAGAAAAATCACAGCACTTAGGCAAAGTAATACTGTCGATACTTGTAGTGCTTCACTTTCCAATTCTTCTATCATTATCAAATATGTGCTAATTGGTGAACATCGATAAAGTGCCGAACTTATAATCTCGCGTCTTTGATAATACGTATTAAAATAGCTGCCATTCAATGTTCTAATAAGTGACTCTAGCATTGGAGCATATAGCATAAATACCGCACTTGCCAAAATACTTACTAGCATTTGACCTGTCAATAAAACAGCAATTATGATTACTGTGTATAGTATAACATAGTTTAATACATTTACTCCAAATGACTCCCATGCCATCATCCATACTTCCGAAGCAAAGGCTCCATTCATTCCTGCTATTACAAAACTTATCGCTAAAGCAATTATATATGGAATAACATAAACTAGAATTCCAACAAGATAGGAAGAAGCAAATAATGTCTCTCTTTTTACTGGTAGACTATGATAGAAATCCACTTTCTTCTTAGATTGCAAATAATAAAATCCACTTATTCCACAAACTACTGCTATTACAACCGTAAGCATAACCAAAAATCCATTCTCAACACTCAAACACTCTGTTGCTCTAAAAATCAGGAGTTCTTTCTTATCAATTATCCCTGGCCAATCTATCAGTGACGTTCTTACTTGTTCAAGTGACGTAGCAATATATATTGGCAATATGAATAAGAATGTAATTACAGAGATCGCAATTGCCCAAAGACGTCTCTTCATGTCTTCTTTCATTAATCTACATAATAAGTTTCTTGATGTCATATCCAACTACCTCCGTTTCACTAATAAATATCTCTTCTAAACTAAGCGGTAGCACTTCAACAAAAATCGGATTTCTCCTTTGAATAATTGCCGTAATTTCTTCACAATTTCCTCTTGCTGTATACGTATACAGCGAACCTCTTTGCTCTTTCTTCACTAAATTCAACTCTTGTTCGACTTCTTCCACTTCTTCTTGCGCTTTGTATACACATTGCACTTTATGAATATTGCATTTCATATCATATAAATCCTTAGACAACAGAATTCCCCCCTTATGCAATAGACCTACATGGTCGCAGATGTCTTCTAGCTCTCTCAAATTATGTGATGCAATTATTGGAGTCATCTCTCGCTCAGACAACTCTTTTGCGAATATACTTTTCACCGCTTGACGCATAACTGGGTCAAGCCCATCAAATGTCTCATCACAGAATAGATACTTTGTATTTGCACAGATACCGCAAATCACTGATAACTGCTTCTTCATTCCCTTTGAAAATGTGTTTATCTTTCTTGTTAGACTTAATTCAAACTGATTGATTAATTTGTCAAATCTCTTTGCATCAAAGTCTTTATATATATTACGATAAAATTCCCTCATATCTTTTGGCGTTGCATTTTGAAAGAAAAACTGTTCATCTGATATATAAAAGAATCTCTCTTTCGCTTCCACATTCTCATATACATTCATTCCATCTAACTTAATTTCCCCACTATCAGGCTTTAGAATTCCACTTAACATACGAAGAAATGTACTCTTTCCAGCCCCATTTGTTCCAACAAGTCCAAACACATTCCCTTCCTTAATTGTAGCAGATACTTGATCTACAGCCTTGATGTCATCAAACTTCTTACTTACATTGATCGCTTCAATCATTGATTTGCTCCTCCTTATAGATTGCCTGACATGTCTTCTCTACCTCTTCATATGCTATGCCATTCTTTCTAGCTTGATTTATTGCCTCTCCTAACTGCTTTAACACTTCCTGTTTCTTAAAATCCATCAGCTCCACATCCCCCGCTATAAAACTTCCTTTTCCCTTTACAGAATAGATATATCCTTTCTGTTCTAGTGTTGCATATGCTCTTTGAATGGTATTCGGATTTATTGATAGTTCTATTGCCAAATTACGTACAGATGGTAACTTTGTATCCGCTGGCAATGCTCCGTTTAGAATCAACTCTTGAAATCGCTCTACCACCTGTTCATATATCGGTCGTCGATCCTTATAATCAATTACTATCATTTCGCTCTCCTTTCTTTGTTGAGGTTGTTGAGGTACTTGTGTTGAATGAATAAATATTAACGCATACTAACTGTATTAATATTATTAATACAGTTAGTATAGATGCATTGATTCATATTGTCAATAGAAAATTGGTAATTATATTAATTTTTTCTATTCTTTTTAATTTCGCACAAGCACTCTCCGATAATTTTTATCCCGTCCTCTATTTCCCCTAAGGATACCCTTGATAATCCCAATCGTAATGTATACTCTCCAGAACCATCTAATGAAAATATATCCCCTGGCATAAAGATTACTTTTCTTTTGTGACAACATTGCAGTAATTCTCTTGCTGATACATCTTGTAATCCTATATATACATGTAGTCCACCATCTCCCCATATAAATTCAGGCTCGATGTATTGCTCGATACATTGTTTGGCCAATTCAAATCTTTCCTTGTATGATTTTCGCATTCGTTTCATCTGTCGTTTTAATATTCCCGATTGCAAATATTCATATAGTATTCCTTGGTCAATTGATGACGTATGAATATTCTTGCATCGCTTTACGCTTTCGAGTAGCGATACCATTCGATTATCTCCCATAATCCAACCGATTCGTAATCCTGGAAATAGAATTTTAGAGAAACTGCCGATATAGACTACTCCATTCCGTTCTCTGTCAAGTGCTGCAATTGGTGTGATATGACTGCTGCCATATAGCAGTTCTTCTGTAAATCCGTCTTCTATAATTGGTACTCCATATGTTCTACACACCTCATATATCTGCGAACGTTTCCTCTCTCCAATTACGATTCCTGTTGGGTTATGGTAAGAAGGTATCACATACAAAAAACGTACTGGATACTTTTCTAGGCATACTCTAAGAGCTTCTATGTCGATTCCATCTTCTAACATTGGAACTCCAATCGGTTTTATTCCGTGTAATTTCATAATTCGCAATGCTGTATTGTGCGTTGGATTTTCACAGAGTACATAATCCCCTGGGCTTGTAAATGCTTCCATCATCATTTCAAATCCTTCCGTAAATCCATTCGTAACAATGATATCTTTGTGTTCTCCACTTACACCTTTCTCCTTCATATATTGTTTCAGATAATCAATTAAAGGTTTATATCCTTTTGCATAGCCGTAATTCAATATCTTGTTCCCTTCTACTGATAGACGATTTAAGAAAGAACGCTTAAATTCCTCTAGATCAAATAATTCTCCATCAGGTGAAATGCTTTTAAAGGAAATTAAATCTTTACTCCATGGGATTTCATTCTTAATTATGTCCATTCGTTCTGCTTCTTTCGAATAGGTATTTGCTTTCTCTTCCCAATCTATTATCCATGCAATTTCTTGATTACTATCATAATCTCTATCTTTATATCTCTTCAATATACTTTCTGTAATAAATGTTCCTTTTCCCTTTTTCGTGTAAATTATATTCTCCGCTTCCAAACTCTCATATGCTAATATAACCGTATTCCTACTCACTCCAAGTATCTGTGCCAACTCCCTTGTAGAAGGAAGCTTACTATTTGGTGCTATCATATTGGTTTGAATACTATGTTTTACATGATTTATAATCTGTTCATATATTGGACTTTCTTTATCAATAACAAGGTCATGAAATAACATTCGAATTTCCTCCTACTACTCTCATAAAAAACTATATTTATCTATATTAAGTATACAAGCTTTTCACTTTTTTGCTAGTGCCACTCGAATAAGTCCTTGTTAGAGACGTGGTTTATTGTTACTATGTTGATATACGAACACCCAAAAACACTCTTTCATCACTCTTACATACTTACACAAAAATCCTCATATCAACGTCCGAATTTAATGACATTGATATGAGGATTTTTTATTTTTACATAAGTTTATTTGTACTTGTGCCTCCACAACGCATTAACATACACAAGTATCCCAAATTAACATTTGAATTTTGCCATCATCTCAGTTAAAGCTTTTGCTGATTGACTTGCATTCATAGCATTTTGAGAAACTTCTTCACTTGTTGCAAGTAATTCTTCTGCAGTTGCTGACATTAGTTGTGTAGAAGCCATATTTTCATGTGCTGCTGCCGCAACGGATTCTGCTTTCTCTCTTACAGCATGTCCCGCTTTTTCTGCAACAGCTAATGAATTAAATGTACTTTCAATTGCTGGTTCCGCAATTTGAATCGCGTTAAGTGTTTCTTCAAAGGAACTTAAAACACTCTCTACAATCGTACTCTGCTCTGCTAATAATTCATCCACACGTGAAGAATCTTTTACAACGCTTGTAGTTTCTTGATTTACATTTTGAATTAAAACACCTATTTCTTCTGCTGACTTTTGTGATTGCTCTGCTAGTACCTTTACTTCCTCTGCAACTACTGCAAATCCTTTTCCCATCTCGCCTGCACGAGCTGCTTCGATTGCTGCATTAAGTGCTAACAGATTTGTTTGGCTTGCAATATCATTGATTGCATTTGTAATATTACCAATTTTAGAAACCGTCATATCTAAGTCAATAATCTTCTTACTAAATTGTTCAAATGTAACATGAATTTCACGAATTGCACCTGCTAGCATATTTACCGTATTTTGTCCGTCTCTCGCCTTATCTCGTGCATTCGAAGCCGACTTATCTACTGAATTCATATTTTTATCAATATCACTAATTTCATCTTCTAATCTTATAAGCATATCTAATGTACTCTGAATAGCTGATGCTTGCATTGATGAACCTGTTGCTATCGTTTCAATCGAAGATGTTATACTATCAATGACATGATTCATCTCATTTGACATATCTTTCAATCCTTGGGATTGCGTACTCATATTATCAGCAGTATACTTAACACCTTGTACCGCCTCTGCAAGACTATCCGTTGTTTTATTCAAGCGACGTGCCATTTTGCCAATTTCATTTTTACTTTTCACATCAATCACTTCAGTAAAATCACCTTTAGCAAGTGTTCCAATTCTCTCAGAAACCTTATTAATTGGTTTTAATATACCATGTGCAACTAACAATGCAATCCAAGGCGCTATTACCGCAATTACGCCAACAACAATCAATAATAACTTTACGATGAAATTAGAAAGTTCCTCCACCTCTGCTTTAGGAAGAATTGCAATATAAATCCATCCATTAGACCCTGTATCCGAAGTATAGTATCGCTCTACACCCTCATAAACATATTTTCCATTTGCATGTTCTGATGACTTCACTTCTTCTGCAATCGACATTGTATTAAATGTCTCATTGTCTAAAAGTAATTCAGAATTTGGATGCATAAGCAATGTGCCGTCTTCCTCTACTACGTATATGTATCCTGTCTTTAATACTGCTGTCTCTTCGATTATTTTGGCATATATTTGATTCACATTGACTGCACTCAATAGATAACCAATTGCCGTATTACCTTCCTTTACAGGAGTCGCTATTACTAACATAACTTCACCAGATATTACATTTTTCGTTCCACTTGAAGTAGTCTGTTCTCCTGTATTTTTTACCGATTCTATTACATCTGGCCACGCATCATTACAGTTAAATCCAATCATAGAACTGTCATCCGATCCTACTACTACTCCATTCGTATCGGTTAGTATTGCATTGTCAAGTACAGCGTATGTATCTGTAATTGCCTTTAATCGATTGTTTACCTCCTCCACACGTACTTGTGTACTTCCTTCCAAAAACATATGAAATACGATTTCACTACTAGCTTGAGTATTAATCTTTCCTATCATATCAAGAATTGTTTCCGTTCCTCTTTGAGCAAGTTCCAATTCTTGTGCTGCACTTTCCTGCGCCTCCTTAATCCCTTGTTTTCCGACTATCAATTTAGTCGTCGTTCCTACCGCTAACGTTGGAATCAGTGCGAAACAGGCAAATAAAAGTATAAATTTTTTTCTTAATTTCATATGCGCACTAGTCCTTTCTTCCTATATACTATATGGTACATTTGTATCGTATCATATATTTTAGCATTTTTTCGGAACAATTGCAACACAATTTCTATTAATTGAGAACAATATTCAGAAACACCTCTTAATTTATCAAAATCAAGAGGTGTTTTATTATTTTATACTCCCATTTAAAGTTATTTCCTTGAAAAAGTCTATTTTTCTAATACAATTCTGCTTCTATTAACACTATTTTGCCTTGTGTTTTTTCACCACTTCTAGGAATCGTTCTCCATACTTCTCATACTTCACTTCACCAACTCCCGATACACTTAGCATCTCTTCTTTTGATTCTGGCAAGACACTACACATATCAACTAATGTCTTATCCGCAAAGACCACATATGGTGGTACTTTCTCCTCTTTTGCAATTGCTGTTCGTATCTGTCTAAGCGATTCAAATAGCTCTTCGTCAATCTCACCACGACTATGCACACTCTTCTTTGCTTGTTTCGCTGGCTTCTTCTCTTCCTCTGCTGCAATTTTCATCAGTAGTGGCTGCATTCCTTCTTCTATCTCAGACGCATATTGCCCCAACATTACAACAGGATATTGTGAGTTTGATAATTCGAGATATTCTCTATAAATCAGATAGTTCATAATTTGTCGCAGCCTAGCAACTGTCAAATTCGCAAGACTTGCATATCTTGAATTCGCATCCATTCGGTACTGTTGAATCTTCGCATTTTTACTACCATGTACTGTATCAAGTATCACCGTCATACCAAAGCGTTCTCTACATTCCTTTACACATGCAACAATTGCAAGCGCAGCCTCTGTAATATCCATTTTCTCAAATTGTGTTAAACAGTTCGAACAATTCCCACAATAAGGATCTCCCTGCTCTCCAAAATACTGCAATACATATTCTCGCAAACATTCTGTCGTTGTACAATAATATGTCATCTTCTTTAAGCGATCGCGATCTCGCTGTATCACAAGTTCTTGCGTTGCATAATCTAATGCTTCATTATCTCTGTTCTGATCAATTAAGAATTGATTCATGATAACATCTTGTCCACTATATAGAAGAATACATTCTGCTGGCTCGCCATCTCGCCCCGCTCTACCTGCTTCTTGGTAATAACTCTCTATATTCTTTGGCATATTATAATGTATAACATAGCTAACATTCGATTTGTCAATTCCCATTCCAAATGCATTCGTAGCAACCATAACTGGTTTCGTATCATATATAAAATCGTCTTGATTCTTTATTCTCTCTCCATCAGAAAGACCTGCATGATAACGAGTTACCTGTACGCCTTCTCTTTGCAGTCTATCGCTTACTTCCTCAACAGACTTTCTTGTAAGACAATAGATAACTCCACTTTTATCAGTATTTGAAGTCACATAATTTCTGACATACTCATATTTATCATTCGGTTTCACCACTTGATAAGATAGATTCTCACGGTCAAATCCTGTAATTAATAGCTGTGGATTTTTAAGTTTTAGAATCTTTATAATGTCCTCTCGAACTTCTAACGTTGCCGTCGCTGTAAACGCACTAACAACCGGACGTTTTGGCATTTGGTCTATAAACTCCAGTATTTTAAGATAACTTGGTCTAAAATCTTGTCCCCATTGTGAAACACAATGCGCTTCATCAACACTTATCATTGCAATATCTGCCTCTTTAGCAAACGCTAAAAACTCATCCGTCATTAATCGCTCAGGTGCTACATAGATAATCTTATATCTTCCTTGCCTTGCATAAGATAGGGCAAGACAGTATTGATTGTACGTTAATGAACTGTTTAAATATGCTGCATGGACACCTGCTTGGTTTAACGCCCCAACTTGATCCTTCATCAAAGAAATCAGTGGAGAAATTACCAATGTAATCCCATGCATAACTAACGCAGGAACTTGATAACAAATTGATTTACCTGCTCCCGTTGGCATAATCCCAAGTGTATCACGACCTTCAATAATGCTGTCTATCAAAACTTCCTGACCTTCACGAAAGGAATCATAGCCAAAATATTTTTTTAAAACTTCATATTTATTCATTAAGAATCTTTTCCTCCACCAGAACTAACCTATAATTTTTGATATATTATTATAGATGCTACTAGCTACTTCTGGCTTATTCATTGAATAAATATGAACGGCATTCACTCCATTTGCATATAAATCTATAATTTGATCTGTTGCATATGCAATTCCAGCTTGCTCCATTGCTTCCGTGTTATCTCCAAATCTCTCTACAATCGCCTTGAATCTCTGTGGTAACACTGTTCCAGACAATTCACAGATTCTCTTAATCTGAGCCGAATTTGTAACAGGCATAATTCCCGCAATTACTGGGATTGTGATACCTACTTCTCTTAACTGATACATATAATTGTATAAGATGTTATTATCAAAAAACATTTGTGTCGTCAAGAAATCGCAACCTGCATCTACTTTTTCTTTTAAATGTATAATATCTTCTTTACGATTCGCCGCTTCCACATGCCCTTCCGGATAACAAGCCGCCCCGATACAAAAATCACCAGCACTCTTAATCGCATATACCAATTCCGATGCATACTTGTATTCATCTGCTCCTGCAATCTCTCTCCCAGCAATTCGATCTCCACGTAGTGCTAAGACATTCTCAATACCTTGTTCCTTCAATTTTTCTAACTGAATCGCCACTTCTTCCTTCGTAGAAGATGCACAAGTCAGATGCGCTAACGGAGTTACTCCACAATTATTCTTCAAATTAGCCGCAATATCCACAGTATGCTTACTTGTTCCACCACCAGCCCCATATGTAACACTCATAAACGCCGGTTTCAACGCCGCAATCTTAATAGTAGCTTCCTCCACTTTCGAATAATCACTATCCTTCTTAGGAGGAAAAACCTCAAACGATAACGTTGGTTGTTTCTTACTTAATATATCTTTAATTTTCATTGTATTCTATTACTCCTTATTCATTGTTGTATATTTTTAAATATCAAATCTATATAAAACTTGACTGCTTCATTATTATACCGTTTTTAGTTCTCTTTTTCTATATGGTTTTCGATATTCTTTCACACCTCCTGTTACTCTACACTCTTTAAGGATTCAACCATGTCAATCTTCTTGAGTTTCCACAGCATACTTACATTTACAAATACGGCAAATAAAATTGTTAGAACAGAGCTATAAACAAAGCTTATCGTCTTGATACTTCTGCCAAACATAATCATATCGATCTCACATGTTTGGATTACGAACTGATGAAGTATAATACCTAGCACTATTCCCACAAGAATACCTACAATCGTAAGTATAACATTCTCGCGGTAAACATAATTCGCAACTTCTCCATTGTAGAATCCCAATACTTTAATTGTTGCAAGCTCTCTTTGACGCTCTATTATATTAATATTATTCAAGTTATACAAAACAATAAACGCAAGCAATCCTGCCGATATAATCAATACCCATACAACAAGATCCAAACTCTTCATCATATCTTGTACTTTCGATTCTAATTCAGAAACATAGGTAACAGATTTAATCGAATCTTCTTCTAATAAGATATTCGCTAATGTATCACGTTGCTTCTCTGTCATCTCTGCCAGCTTAAGATATAACTGATTGTACACCGGTTCTTCTTTTGTTAACTTCTTATAATACTCTTTTGTCATATATACATAGTGATACATATAGTTCTCTGCAATCGCAGTTACTCTCGCAGTATATTTCGTTGTTTCATCAGCATTAATTGTTATGTCATCACCAACTTTAACACCTAACAATTTCGCTAACTTTTCTGTAATTACAACACCATCTTCTTCTATATGATAGCGTTTATCTGTTACACGATCTTTGAGTATAACAAAATCATCTATATTCTCTAACGTCTCAGGAACAAACAGATAGGCATTCTTTGTTTTTCCATTTGCCCCTACATCTTTATTCATTACCAATGTAAGCATATTCTCTTCTATCTCATCATGCTCATCGGTCAATGTATCTATCTTTTCTGTTCCCTCTATTGTGCTATCTTCGATTGCTAAATACGCATCATATGTCCATATCGTTGTATATTGGTTATTTACGATTTCCTTTATGGAATCACGCAAACCAAAACCAACCATAATAAGTGCCATACAACCACCAATACCAAAAACAGTCATAAAGAAACGCTTCTTATATCGAATCAAATTGCGAATTGTTGCTTTCTTCGTAAAGTTCAATCTCTTCCATATAAATGTTATTCTCTCAAGCAAAACACGTTTTCCTTGCTTTGGTGCTGTTCCACGCATTAACTTCGCAGGTGAAGCAAGCAATTCCTTATAGCAAGCAAACACTGTAGCAACAACTGTACACAATACACCGATTGCTATTGCTATTATTGATAATTTAATATTAATCGGCGTAAGTTGTTTCGGTATATTCACATACAAGATTCCATATGCTTTCAATATTACTGCTGGAAGTATCTTTCCTCCAAGTAACGCTCCAAATATGCTACCAAATAAACTGGCAGAAAGTGCATACCATAAGTATTTGGATATTATTGATCCCTTACCATATCCTAACGCCTTCATCGTACCTATTTGAGTTCGCTCTTCCTCTACCATACGTGTCATTGTTGTTAAACTAACAAGTGCTGCAACCAAAAAGAATATCGCTGGAAATACTTTTCCTATCGCTCCGATTCGACTAGAATCCATACCATATTCTACATAACTCTCAACACTATTTCTATCTAACACATACCATGATGGATTCTGTTTCTTTGCTATGTCTTCTATCTCTGCTTTTATAGCATCTACTTTTTCCTCATATGCATCCTCATAGCAGTTCAAGTCTGTTGTTCCTTCCGTATCAACATAGATACAAGAATATACCGGACTCTGAAAATTCTCTGGAAGAATCGCCATAAAGAAATCCAATCTGCCATCTCCTATACTTGCCGAACCTCTTGACCAAGTCAAATAGTATGGATATGTACCATAGCCAACTATTGTATAGGTATCCTCTTTCAATAGATATTCTATCGGCATACTATCATTTCCAGATTGCAGTGTTATCGTATCCCCTATCTCATAACCATTTCCTTGCATAAAAGAAGCATCTACAATACATTCATTTGACTTCTCTGGCAATCGTCCTTCTTCTATATTAAATGTATTTATCTCATCACTTAATGAGAATATACTTGTAACATACTCGTTTTCTTCCGATGTAATCATTGCCTCTACGGAATAAGACCCCTCCGCCTGCAATACTCCATCTACATTCTTGATTTCTTCTACATTCTCCTTCGTTAAACCTTGGCTACCAATCACTCGAATATCAAAGAAGTTTGTATCATCATAAAACTGATCCACTGATACTTGCATATCTGGTTCTGCCGAACGTACTCCTGCATAGAATGCTACACCTAGTGCTACTATTAATAGTATGGATAGATAACGATTCTTCGTGTTCCATATCTCTCTAAATAAATCTGTTCTTTGCGCTCTCTTCATTGAAAATCCTCCTCCTAACTCTACCACTCAATTGTATCAACTGATACAGGATTTTCATTCATCTTCATTCGGCTTATCTTCCCATTCTTTACCTCTATAATACGATCTGCCATTGGTGTAATTGCTGAGTTATGAGTTATTACGATTACTGTCATTCCTTTTTCTCTACAAGTATCTTGTAACAATTTAAGAATCGCCTTACCTGTTTGATAATCTAGTGCACCTGTCGGTTCATCACATAATAGCAATTTCGGATTCTTTGCTAACGCTCTGGCAATCGATACTCTCTGTTGCTCTCCCCCAGAGAGTTGTGCTGGGAAATTATCCATACGCTCCTTTAATCCTACTTCTTCTAGTACTTCTCTTGCATCTAGTGGCTTTGTTGATACTTGTAATGCCAACTCTACATTCTCTAGCGCTGTTAGATTCTGCACTAGATTATAAAATTGAAATACAAATCCAATATCTTCTCTTCTATATTTTGTCAACTGTCTTTCTTTGAATTTTCCCACATCTTGTCCATCTACCCATACTTCACCACTTGTAACGCTATCCATACCTCCAAGTATATTAAGGACTGTTGTTTTTCCTGCTCCACTTGGCCCTACAATTACAACAAATTCACCTTTTTCAATTGCAAATTCTACTCCATCTACAGCATGTATATCTATCTCTCCCATATGGTATGTTTTGCGTACTTCTTTTAGTTCTACGAATGAACTCATGCTATTCCTCCTTTTGGATTTCAAAAAACATCAATGGTGTCAATTTACTCACCTTTCATTGACACCACTGCTTCTTATTCTATCTCTTTTTGTTTCTACTATAGCATAAATTCACCAAAAAGAAAAGGAGCATCACCCATAACCAAATCCACTTGAAATGGTTATCGTGATGCTCCTTTTTAAGATGTGTTATGTTGACCACTATTCAACATATATGTAGTTTGCTCCTAAGTATAGCGATAAGCCTAATCTCTATAATGGATTCTCCACACTATCTTATTTCTTGAATTTCTTTAATGCTTCTGGTTCTTGAGGTTGATAGCAGAAAGCCCATGAAACGTTGCTGCTAGCATTTTTTGCAGAATATAATCCAATTTTTGCCACTTTATCAAGTACTTTTTTCACTGAATATTTCCTCCTCTCTACCTAATAACTGATGTATCACTATAAGCACTGCTACAACAAACAGCGTAATAGCCACATTCAAAGCCACTGTAAAACTAAAAAAACAAAGGATTGCTGTTAGTATTGTCCAGAATGTAGAAAGCAACAAAATCCTCTCCCTGAACCTTGCTCTTTCTACGTTATCCATCTGCTTTCTGACATTCGGTACGGGTGCGAATTTCAGAATAACGGATAGATAAAATAGGACAAATACTACAATAGTGTAATAGGATTCATTGTAAATGATTGCTTTGCATAATAAGATTGTCATTATGTATACAAACGCCAATACCAAGTTGCACTTCAGATAAGATTGCGCATGATAGCCACCACTATAAATACGCGTCAAAGCAAATACCACAAAAAACACGATTGTTTGCCATCCCTGATGAAACATTAACCCTAAAGCAAGAACGAGTATAAAATTCACCACTGAAGCGATTAACGCCTCATAACCATATACATAGACTGGTATATCCTCCCAAGATATAATTCCTCTATCAACTAAAAAAACGGTTAATACATTTGCTACTTTGGTAATCATTTGACTTCCTCCCATAGACATATATTAACCATTTTCTATTATTTTTTCAATAGCCTGAGCACGAGTGGTCGTCTAGCGTACACGGTTGGTATTTATTTTGCTTTCAAACCCCTTTTTAGTAGTATTTGAAACTCTATTTTGTTGCCTTTTTCTGTTATATCCATGACACCATCATACCGTTCTACAACATCTTTCATGCTTATTACTCCAAAACCATGATTATATTTATCTGTTTTCGTTGTTTTAAATTCAGAATTCTTCTTCAAAATAGATTCCCTTATTGTATTTCTCAATATAATGACAAGATAGTTTTTCTTTTGCAGAACTTCAAAATTAATTTTTCGTTCCCCATCCAAATCTTTTGTTGCTTCTATCGCATTATTCCATAGGTTTCCTAGCAACACACAGATATCGAGTTCCTTAAATCCATCAAAATCCGATAGTATCTTATAATCCACCTTGATATTATAGTTGTTACATAGATGCAGCTCGTTATTTAGCAATGCATTAATTAACGAACTATTCGTAACAATTGTATAATTAATTGGCTTAATGACATTATTACAGATATCATCTAAGTACTCCTGTGCACTCTCATAATCACCTGACTGCATTAATGCCAAACATGCTTCCATATAGTTTCTCATATCATGACGAATCTTTCGTATCTCAAAATGCTTCTTTTCAAACTCCTCATAGGATTGCTTTTGTTGCTCTAATTGCAACTTCACCAGTTCATACTGGATTTTCTCTCTATTATCCTTTTCTATCTTTAGATAAGAAAGATAGGTAAAAACATTGATTACAAGAAGTCCCAGAACAGCAAACATAAAGTATATATTGTTACTATTATTTTCCACATAATCAACACTCATCTGCTTATCCAGTATAAACATTGAGATAAAATAACTTGAAATAAAGATAGCAATAATAGCTAAAACTTCATTTTTCTTAAAGATGAAATCGCTCTTCGGACTTAGTCTAGCAATTAGTGACATTGCCAATATGAAACTTCCCTTTGTCACAACTAACAATAATACTCTTGTACCATCTTTCTCATTAATTAAGTGGGTCATAGATGACGAGGTAACTGTTGAAAAAATATATAATGATACGGAATTAATTACAGCAATAAGAACAAATGGAATTAATGATATAAATACATCATTAATAAATGTTCCTTTTAAAAATATTAAAGCATAGCAAATGCATAACAAGATTGCCAATGACATAAATATAAGCTCTCCTGATGCAATATTTGATCCAAGAACACTCATTCCACAAAGCATAACTGTAAACATTATCAATATAAGATTCTTTGCCTTTGATGAATACTTATCCTTAAAGCCTAAATAGTACGACATAAAATATAGTATCGAAAAATTTTCAACAAGACTTGCTATAAACTCTAAAGCTCCCCTTACACTCACACGATTTCACTCCTTATGTATTTTTGAAATTCCTGTTTCACTTGCTCTGTTCGACGACGACTTAGCGGTATACTCGTTTCATCCATTAAAATTATTTCAGTTCTTTCTATAGAATATATATATTTCATATTAATTAAGTATCCTACGTGGACGCGAATAAATCCAGACTCCTTCAAACTATCTTCTAATTCACTAATCTTTGCTTTCGTTATAATCTCTCTCTGTTTCATATAAACCGTTACTTTGTGCTTATCGCTCTCTATAAATATGATTTCCTTAATATTCGCTGCTATCATTTCACCATTCATACATGTGAACAACTGCGTCTTACTCCTTTTATTATACAAACTTAAAAAGGATACAATTGCTTCACTCAACTCAGCTACAAAGTGTGTCTTTCTTATAAACCGAAAAGGACTATATCGTAGAGAACGATATACTAATTGCTCCTCACTTGTTACAAAAATTATAATAGAATCTTCACTTACCCTATTAATCCCCTCTGCAACTTCAAAACCTGGCATCTCTGGCATATCAATATCCAGAAAAATCAAATCATACGGATCATTCGCACAATCCTTTATTAACTTACTTCCTGCAGTATACTCTGATATCGTAACTTCTACGTGTTTACTCTCAAATATAGTCTTAATTCTTTTCTTATATGAGAGCAATATCGCTTGGTCATCATCACAAATAGCTATCTTTAACATCGAATCTCTCTCCCTATGTATATAAAATCCTTTTTTTTCTTGTTCTACATAATCTTACCATAAAACCCACGTACATTTGATTATACATTATTTTCTATATGTTGCAAAGCAATTATTTGTTTCCTTTTGTCTACATGTAGCAAATTTCAGCAATCATAGGAATCCTAAAAAAAGACACCGTCAACGAGAAGAATACTCTCTCTCGTTAACAGTGTTTTTATCATAATTTTATAACATCGCTCATGTCATATCTTCCTGCGTGTTTGCCCGCTAAAAATTTAGCTGCTGTTACAGCTCCTTTAGCAAAGACTGCTTTTGAATATGCACTATGATGGAATTCGATAACTTCATCTAATCCCGCAAATATAATATCGTGATCTCCTACAATACTTCCTCCACGAACCGCACTAAAGCCAATCTCTTTCTTAGTACGTTTCTTTCTCTCTGTAGAACGATCATATACATATTCATATTCATTATCTAATACTTCATTAATCTTGTCGCCAAATGCAAGCGCTGTACCTGATGGTGCATCAATTTTTTGATTATGATGGCGCTCAACAATTTCTATATCGTAGTCTTTTGCTAACATCTTTGTTGCCTCTTGCACTAATTTAAACAATAAATTAACGCCCACTGACATATTAGCTGACTTTAATATTGCCACTTCTTTACTTGCCTCTTCTACTGCCTCTAATTGTTCCTCTGTTAAGCCTGTTGTACATAATACTACTGGTATTTTACGCTCTTTTGCAAAAGAAAGCAACTTATCTATTGCAGTTGATGTTGCAAAATCAATGATTACATCTGCTATAATATCACATTTTGTAATATCATCAAAAACAGGATATTCATTTTCTCTCATAGTATATGGGTCGATTCCTGCTACAATTGTTGCTTCTTCATCATTTTTAACGATTTCAGAAATTGCTTGACCCATCTTACCATTACAGCCGTGCATAATAATCTTTATCATCTAAATTGCCTCCATATTCTATCTTATGTTGCGTTATTAGTTGCTTATATAATACCGATTGCTTTCATTTCTTTCATAAGACGTTCTGCATTCTCAGGTTCCATCTCAGTAAGAGGTTTTCTCATTACTCCTGATGCTAAGTTCATAAATTCAACCGCTTTCTTAACAGGGATTGGATTTACTTCACAGAAAAGTTCTTTTATTAAAGGAATATATTTTAATTGTAATGCAAGACTTCCTTCATGGTCGCCTGCCAAATATTTTGCTACCATATCGTGGGTATCTCTTGGAGCAACATTCGATAATACAGAGATAACACCTTTACCGCCAAGTGATAATACAGGTAGGATTTGCTCATCATTTCCTGAATACAAATCAATATTTCCTTCTGTATATAACATAACATCTGCTACTTGTGATAAATTCCCACTTGCTTCTTTGATACCTTGAATCGTATCTACATTCTTTGCTAATGTTGCAACTGTTTTTGGTAACATATTACAGCCTGTTCTACTTGGTACATTATATAATATAATTGGTAAATCAGAAACTTCAGCGATATCTGTGAAGTGTTCTATTAAACCTTTTTGTGTTGCTTTATTATAGTAAGGTGTTACTACTAGTAAACCATCAGCTCCTGCTTTCGCAGCTTCCATCGATAGATATTTTGCTGTTTCTGTACAGTTAGAACCTGTTCCTGCTATAACTGGTACTCTCTTGTTCGTTCTATTAACTGCCACCTTAATACATTCCAAATGTTCTTCATGTGTTAATGTTGATGCCTCACCTGTTGTTCCACAAATAATAATACTGTCTGATCCATTATCAATTTGATAATCAATTAAACTTTCTAATTTGTTGTAATCCACCTCTAAGTTTTCTTTGAATGGTGTAACGATTGCAACACCTGCTCCTGTAAAAATAGCCATAATTAAGCCCTCCTAATATTTTTTTAATTACACGGCTTCTTTTCTAACAACATCTTGTTTTGTGTTAGAGTGTGTCTGAAAATGCTTGGAATACAAAGCTTGGAATGAAACAGCAACCCCATAATTTTATTTATAGATTATTATATTCTACCAAGTGTGTCCTTGTAATACATTTTACAAAAGTTCTTACACGTTACTATGCTGTTTTCGTTTCTGCCGTATTCCTAGTTGCGGAGAGTGTTTAGTTTTACTGAATCGAGTTGTCATTCTTTATCTATTACAATTCATCTAACTAAAAAAAGCCGACTGCACGGTCGACTCCTAAAGAACACTGCTTATCTATCTTCTTTGATATGCAAAAAGATTCTTTAGGTAGCACTCCATCATTGTATTGATGACAGTCATATAGTTATTCACTATATGCCCAGCTCTTATTATTCAGGTTATAAGAACTTCGGCATCTTTTCCTTTTAACTGCTATCATCTATGCCTGACATATCCTGCAGTCTACTGATAAAAAATGCGCCTCTACCAAATGTATTGAATTGTGTTTATAATAGCATCCTGTTTTGGGTTTGTCAATAGGGAAAAGGGTGGATTTTTTTCCCTATCCAAATCTTTTTTCTTATTGCAAATTAATTTCTTTGATTTCTATGCTTTCAGGAATTCCATAATCATCCGAGTCTTTATTCCAAATTATATAGTATAGATTCCACTCTTTATTGTACCGTACACATTGATCTCCCTCCTCTTTTAGTTTTATTTCTTTTATAAATGTACCCTTATAATCATACAGCTCTATAATATAAGGCTTACCAACCACCGCAAAATAATCATCAAATATTCGATATGATATATAGTAAAATACCTTTTTTTCTTCATCCATTCTTTCTTTAAATAAAATCGTCTCTTCCCCATCTTCCGTCTGCACAACTAATTCGAATATTGATTCATACGTGTCATACTCCTCTATATATACCTTTTCTTCTAAATCTCTTTTTACGTAATATAAACCTTGCATATCGTAGTCTACTAACTCCACGCAATTTTTCTCTATTCTTTTTGTCATGTTTCCATCTTTACATATGAATACACTCATCCCTTCTTCAAAATCACCTGCACAAAATGCAACTGCACCATCCTTGCGTACAACAAATGTTGTTACTCCATCTTCAAAATAATTGTCTTCTGTACCACCCTCTGGCACTTCTATTCCTAACTCATCATAATTACAAATTGTTTGCTTTTTATATGTTTCTAAATCAAGTGTCTGTATGCTATATTTTAATAAGCCTCCCTCTTTTGGTATTGAATAGATATCATAATATAACTTATCCCCAATAAGCCACACATTGTTTGCTATACCCAAACTATGATTTTGCGAATCCTCTACCATATTGATAATCTCATATTCATCATTCTCTATATTCTGTACGATTGCTACATCACGTATTTCTTTTCCTTCTTGTATCACATAAGGTGTAATATAGATTACCTTGTCCTTATAATTGAGCACCCAAAACAATGGCCCTGCACCCTCTAGTCCCAAATACTCTTCATACTCTCCACAGCTATAATATGGCTGTTTATCTGATGTTGTATCAAATACACACCCATTCATTAACATTGTAATTAATGTATTCTTTCTCCTCGCAACATCATTGTCTTGCAAGGAACATCGTATAAATTCCTCTTCACTTTCTTTGTCCAAATGGGCTTCCTTACTTGCATTGTTTTCATTGTTTGAATTATTTTTTTGATTCAGATTGCTCATAACTAATATAACAAGCAAACCAACAATAATAATTCCTACTTCGCACTTTATAATCTTACGTAATTTCATTATGCCCCTCCCGTATAGATACGTAAATCAATTTTTGATTCGTTTTCTTTTTTAACCACTATATTTTACCATAATAGTTTTTTGTCACATATAGTAATATAATACTAGGTTTTCATTTATCTTGTATTATCTAACGTCTGGATTATCTCATTTAATCCATCATAAGAAATAAAAGTTTCGCCTTATTTGCTTACCATTACTTACCCTTCTATCCATTCTCCCCACTCCTCTATCTCGGTATTGGTATAACCATATCAGCAATTGATTGTCCTTCATCATTAAATAACCCGACAGATTATTCTATCGGGATAGCTTTTTGCTTTGCTGTTTTTGATTATTCAAAGAAAAATAACATGATTTAGTTTTTAGCAAGATTATTTGCTATTATGCTTACATCTTTAAATTCTATCGAAATATCCAACATATCTTCACTGTCTATTCTACGTTGCCCAAATAATATATTGTAAGTGAATTTCCGCTCTTCTTCAAAAAGCTCTTCATATACAACACTTGTTAAACGCTGATTCATAATAAGGTTTTTATGTTTCACCACTCCTTCAAATCGCAAAATATAGTCTGGTATTTTCTCTCCATAATAGTACTCTCCTATTATCCCTTTTTTATCTTCATAAAATATCACTTCATAATCATGGAAACGCGATTTTACAAGTTCTTTTACCCCTAACGAATACTCTCCTCTTTCAATTTTTCTCCTTTCTTCACGAATTGCATTCTCTCCTTCATTCATTAAATCTAAACATTTTGTTGCATATAGTCGTAGTTTAAAAAAAGTATATTCATCCAATGATACAATATTTCCTTCTTCATCAAACAAATACTTACTAAGTTCAGAAAAAAAATATACTTTGTCACAAAAATTATTTGTTACATTATCTTTGTAATCTCTTTCAATAATCGCTTTTGCTTCATCAAAATCCGTGGAAATCTTTTCAAATATTATTTCCTTTAAAATATAATGTTGTAAACTAATATCGGCAAAAAATAATTTGGATAAAATTGATACGATTCCAGTCTTTCTTCTGTTAAATATCTCATATTTCCGTTCTTCTTCTCCATTCTCCAACATAAAAAACATGCTACATATTACTTGAATAAATGCCATGTCTTTATTTTAATATTTTATTAGTATACTAAATCATGATACTATGCCATGTGTCATGAAAATAATAAATCAAATGTGTTTTTAAGCCCTTCTTCAAATTTAACATCTCTCCAATTAAATACAATGTGTTGCAATGGGAAGCATTCGATTTCTTCATTATTGAACCGGAAGACAACGCTACAAACATCTCCATCGTAACTCCATGTTCCAGAGAACTGAATACACATGGCACTTCCATAAAAAGCCGCCATTCCAATTAATAGTTCTTGCATTTCTTCATATGTTTTATCTTGATTTTCTTTCATAAGTGCTTGAAGATTTTTTATTACTTCATAAATATTTTCAATCTTCATATTATATGTTTCAGTAAATCTACTACAATATTCTTCATGGTTATCATATAACCTCTTTTGCATTTCTTCCGTTGGTCGTATTACCTTTTCTCTTGTTGGAATGCTAAGTATCTCTAGCTCTTCCAATCCATAATTAATTATAATTGATGTAAATTCATTTAAAACTCGAACAAATGATTGTTCATCGATATACTCCCAAAAGAACTTATTATATTCTTGTTCCCACATTGGATAGAAATCTCTTATTTCAGATCTCGCTCCTATATCCAATGATGTATAAAGTTCTACTCTCAATCCAGCATCATATTTACTATCGTATATACAGACAAATTGTTCGACATTTCCATGCTTACGATTAAAAATCCATGAATTTGGTTCCTTACCATAATATTTGAAACCATATGATTCTAATTTTTCCCCTATGACAGTTTTTATTAATTTTATTTTTTTCATGCTTTTCCTTTCTTCCTATTAAGGCGTAACTAAGTTTGCTGGAATAGTCCACCATGTTGCATCCGTAAATGTTTTTATTTGGTTTAGTACATCATAGCCACATTTGCCGAGTATTCTTTCATTAGCTTTACAGCCATTGTCTCTTCTTCTTTTGTAAAGACATGAATACTCGCATACTTCTTCCCTAGTTTGATAACCAACAGCATAGATTACGTGATATTCTCCAAAGACGTCCCCAGCTTCCGTTTAGATTATATGAATCGGAATCTGCTACTAATATATTGTCTTGTCCAATACGCGTAAATGTATCTTCAAAACCTTTATCTTGAGAATTTTCCCACCTTCTTTCATAACATAATGACATCTATAGAAAAATGTAAACTTGCTTTTCTTTCAAAAAATAAAGATTTTTCTCTTTCATCACTAATATAAAACAAGCTGGTATCATAATGATGCCAGCTAAGGTTTTATGCGCTATACCCAAAGCTCAGAAAGAACTCTTTCAAATACATATATTTTTTCTAACCATGAAATATATAATGCCTTTTTTCTTTTACCCATTCCTTCTCTTTTTGTCTCCATTCATCTGCTGATAAACTTAAGTCCGCCCAAAATCCATCTGCCTCTACAACATAACCTTGTTCATCGGTCAATGCTATAGTAGTTTTAGCTGTACCAAGTGCCAAATATGGGCAATATATTCTTTTATCTTCATCATACTTCAAACAATTTATACTAACGTTGTTAACTCCACAAATACAGCAATTAGGAAGCTCTGTATTCACCTCTTTTTCAAAATTATACATACAATTCCCCTCTAATAAAATATTTTTCACCTTCAGTCCCTCCTTTATTTCATTTTTTCAAGTATTCTCATAGCCTCTTTATAGTCATGTCCGTTTATTTCTACCCATTCTATAGCACCGTTAGCAAGCTTCCGTCCATAGGCTCTATACTTGTTATTAATTCTAACTGAGAAAAATCCACCTCCACATAGTTGTTCAAAATTTAGTCCTGGATGATTAGGATTTTTTTTAATAATTTAAATGCATCATCTGCTTGTTTTTTTTAATTATTAGATAGCTTATCATAAGACTTCCAGAAATTTTTACTAGCCTTATTATTACTCGGACACGTATTATGCACCAACCCCCCTAAATCAGATACAAAGTACGTATGAAAATCTACTACTTCAAAGTTATAGACTGGTATACTCTCATCGTGAACTTCTTCCCATATGTTTTCTATTTTCTCATCTGTACCTGATGCTAGTCGCAGTATATCACCACATCGTAGAGAACCTGCTTCTGCAAAGCCTTCTCCTTCTACCCCAAATGGATGCTCACTTGTTGTTTCTATCTCTATTCCATTTACTATCACATGGATTGTCTTATCCTTGTATCTAACAAATATTTGTAGCACTTCTTTGTATGTAAGTTCTCCTGTCTCTGGATTTTCTGTCAGTACATAATCTCCTGCTTGGACGTCTTCGATATTCTTATTTCCATCTCTAGTTTTTATCTGTGTTCCTGCTACAAAGCATGCTCCTACTGAAGCTTTTGGTGTATTTCCTGCGTTCTTTGCTACACTTGCAGCATTCGCTTTTGGATCTGCTTTTACACCTGTTACGTCAAATCCAGTCAAACTTTTTATTCTTGCTGGAGTGACTCCCATCTTGTTTAGACCTTTCGCTACTGCTTCTGCTCCAAACTTGATTACATATCTTGCGGCTATATCACTCAGAAAACTCATTGCAAAATCTTTTAATGCTTTTTCACAGTTATATTTCTTTCCTTGTTTCATCCAGTTTACAACAACATCTCCA
>NZ_JAVBNS010000013.1:0-5089 GCF_031551385.1 Anaerosporobacter sp. | reverse complement strand
GATTGCAGCAGAAATTGAAGAAAATATTTATAATAAAATGAATCGAAGAAGTGCACGGAGTGAATTTCGTTCTTGGGAGAACTCGCTTGAGTATATGTATAAAGTGCTAAATGATACTGAAATACCAATGAATTCAGGAATTGCCATTGAGTATAATATTCCACAGACATCAAAACGTGTAGACTTTATTATCTCAGGATATGGAGAAAACAAGGAATCTAATGTTGTAATCATTGAACTTAAGCAATGGGATAAAGTAGATGCGGTAAGTGGACAGGATGCCCTTGTCGAAACATTTACGGGTGGTGCAGTTCGAAAAGTTGTGCATCCATCATATCAAGCGTGGTCTTATGCAGCCATGATTTATGATTATAATCAAAATGTGCAATTAGGAAATATAGTACTGCATCCATGCGCTTACATGCATAATTATAGAAAGGGCAATTCAGAGAAATTAGAGGAAAATCAATATAGAGAATATGTAGAGGATGCGCCATTTTTTGGCAGAGGAGAAGTTTCAAAATTAAGAGATTTTATTAAGAAGTCTGTAAAAACAGGTGATGATAAACAACTACTATATGATATTGATAATGGAAAAATAAAGCCATCTAAAAGTCTTCAGGACTCAATCAAGGGCATGATAGAAGGAAATCAGGAATTTATTATGCTTGATGAACAAAAGGTTGTGTATGAAGAAATTTTGTCAACGTCATTGGAATGTGTGGCGGATCAAAAGAAGAGGACTGTTATTGTAAAAGGAGGACCTGGTACAGGAAAGACAGTAGTGGCTATTAATTTACTTGCAAAGCTTACAAATGAAGGACTATTTGTGCAATATACGTCGAAGAACAGTGCACCTAGAAACGTGTATGCAAAAAAGTTAACTGGTCACAGAAAAAGCAGTATAAATAATATGTTTAAAGGTGCGGGCTCGTATATAGATGCCGAAGGTAATATTGTAGATATCATCATTTGTGATGAAGGACATCGATTGACAGCAAAAACACAATTGGGACCTAAAATAGCAGGAGAGAATCAAATCAAGGAAATAATTAATGCCAGTCTTTGTAGTGTATTCTTCATTGATGAAAGTCAAAGAGTAACACTTAATGATATTGGGACAGTGGATGAAATAAAGAAATGGGCGGAGCTGTTAGATTCACATGTGTCAGAGATGGAATTGACTTCACAATTTAGATGTAATGGATCAGATGGGTATTTGGCATGGTTAGATGATACGTTAGAAATAAGGGAAACAGCTAATTGTGATATGTGGGATATTGATTATGATATTAAAATTGTTGATTCACCAAATGAAGTTCGTAATCTCATTATTGAAAGAAATAAAGTTAGTAATCATTCCAGAATTCTTGCAGGTTACTGTTGGGAATGGCTAAAGGCTCAGCAGAATAATACGACATATCATGATATAAAGATAAATGACTTTGAAATGAGCTGGAACTTGGGAAACTCAACCACATTTGAATAGATGAAAACTCTGTTGATGAAGTTGGATGTATACATACTTCACAAGGTCTTGAATTTGATTATGTCGGCGTAATAATTGGTGATGATATGCGATATGAGAATAATCATATAGTTACCGATTTTACAAAGAGAGCCAAAACGGATCAATCATTAAAAGGTATAAAGAAACTCTATAAAGAAAATCCAGAGCAGGCATTATCAGAGGCTGATGAGATTATAAAAAATACATATCGAACATTAATGACTAGAGGCATGAAAGGTTGCTATGTATATTGTACAGATAAAAAACTTGCTGAGTATTTAAAAAATTGTCTGGAATAGAAAGTGTAGGAAATGTAAATGACAAATGAAACAATCAATCAGATTTTGAAATTTAGAGATGATAGAGAATGGAAACAATTTCATAATCCTAAAGACTTGGCAATCTCAATTTCGTTGGAAGCTGCAGAACTCTTAGAAGTGTTTCAGTGGAGCGGATCGGATACGTCCTATGAAGACAAACAGGAGAAAATTAAAGAAGAGCTGGCTGATGTGATAAATTACTGTGTGCTTATGGCGGACGCATGTGGATTGGATATAGATACAATAGTTACTGAAAAGATAAAGAAAAATAATGAAAAATATCCAGTAGAAAAGGCTAGAGGAAAAAGAGATAAATATACCAAGTTGTGAGAGGATGTACCAAGGTATTGTAAAAATCCTATGTTTTTTGCCATGGCAACACGGACATAAAATCCTTCAACCCCAGTAAATAAGGAAATCTTCAACATGAAATAGCCGTTACTACACACTTTGATGGTAGAGAAGAGATTTAATATGATAATTTGGTAGTCTCATTGGGAAATATTCCTGATGAGGTTTTTGTTGTATGAAAAGAAAAACCTATAAAAAGCAATGAAATATTGCTTGAGGAATAAAAATACGTCGATATTAATATAATATATCAAATAAAATGCAAAAAACCATTGCATATAAAACAAAGAGGTGATATATTATGGATAAGGACAAAGAGAAAGGATGTGTCATTATGAAGATACAAGCCGTAGTAATAGATGGATTTAAGAATTTATCTAATGTGAAAATTACATTTGATAAAATAACAGCACTTGTTGCGCTTAATAATTTTGGAAAGTCTAATGTTCTTTCTGGTATTGATTTTGGATTAGCGTTTATGAAAGCCTCTGATGAGGATAGGGCGGAGATGATGGCAAACACAAATCTTATTCCAATTAATCAGAGTATGCAGGGCAGAAATTACAAGTTTGAGGTAGAGGTTTTAACAGAAGATGACGGGCTGGAGTATCGTGTTCAGTATGGATATGAGTTTACTTGGCAGTGTGATGAGGATGATACTTCTGAGATTGTACAGGAGTATCTGAAAATCAAACTGGAAGAGAAGGGACAGAAATATACACAGCTTATAAATAGAACCAAAGAGTCAGCGTTGTATAGAAGCTCTGAGACAGGTAGATGTTCTTCAAAGATTATGGTTGAGTCATCCGAGCTGGTTGTAAATAAGCTGAGGGCATACGATGAGCTTTATTATGCAATAATCATTAAGAAGCTAAATGGCATGAAAATGTATATGGAAAATAACTTGGATGCAAAGAGTTTCTATCAGCCAGACCCAATTATCCGTAAGGGGTTTGAGAATGAAATGATTAATGCCGATAATCTTCCTCGCATTATTTTTAATTTGAAGAAACAGAATCCAGATAAGTTTGAGTTATTGAAGGACGTGTACTTTCAGCTGTTCCCTGACATTGCGGATGTTATTGTAAAGAATTTCAAAATTAATGCAGAGGAAAGTAATCAATTTCCTGAGGATGTACCATTTATATTTACTAATTCAATATATGTTTTATTCGTTAAAAATAAAAATTTGGCTAATCCAGTGAACTTTTCAATGATGTCTGATGGAGCCAAAAGAGTTTTTATGATATTGACAAAGATAATAGTATCAAGTATTACCAACATTTCATTGATAGCCATTGAGGAGCCAGAAAACTCGGTTCATCCAGGGTTATTTCAGGCATATATACAAATTATTAGCCAGCTGCTAGATGATTGCAAGGTAATTATATCTAGTCACTCGCCGTATATTATCAGCTACTTAAATCCTTCATGGATTCATGTTGGTATGAACAAACAGCCTGGAGTGGCAGAGTTCTTTGCCTTTAAGAAATCAGGGCAGAAACAATTGGAGAACGATGCTGCTGGATTTAATATGAGCATGGGCGATTATTTATTCTCAATGCTTGCTGATTCAGAGAGTAGTATAAGTGACTATTTGGAGAGTGATGCCTATGAATAAATGCCTTGTACTTTTTGTAGAGGGTGATACAGAGATTGAATTCTATAAGCAAGTGGTTGCAAATGCTAGAGAACAACATCCAGCGGGTAGATTTGATACTAATATCGAATATAAAAACGTCAGAGGTGTAGGGGGATTCAAAAATATTGCTCTCAGAAAATTCATAAAAGAGATTAAACCCAAATATGCGGAGGACTGCGAATTTACAATTGTCTTATGCAGTGATACAGATGTGTTTGAATTTGCTTCTAAACCACCGATAAAGTGGGATGAGATAAAGAAGGAACTTGCGTATAATGGAGCTTTAGAAATTATTCATGTACAAGCGAAGCGTTCGATTGAGGATTGGTTTTTGTATGATATTGAAGGAATTCTAGGATTTTTGAGGTTAAGTAAAAATTCAAAAGTATCTGGAAAGGATGGATATGATAAGCTTCAACGATTGTATAAACAGGCTAATAAAGTTTATTACAAGGGGATACAAAGCAATGGTATGATAGGACGTTTAGATATTGAAAAGATAGCAAATGCAGTTAAAGACCAGTTAGATCCTTTATATAAGGCTCTTGGTATAGATAAAAATTGAATATTGATTGGTATGTAAGAGCATAGCTCTTTACATAGAAATAGCCGGAGGTAAACTCTGACTGATTCCCTTGCCAAAGAAGGTCTTTGGACTTTATTTTTCTTGCAAACTAATAATACCCAAAAAAGCCTTCTTCTGCAAGGAGATTTTGCAAAGGAGATGAAATGGCTCAGATAACCGCTGTATAACCGCAGTATAATCGCTGCCTAAGCGGGTTTAGCCCACATTTTATTTACACCAATTTGTACACCAATTTTACACCAATTGAGAGCGAAAATACGAATAACTATGAAGAGTTATGCCAAATCACGTTAAAAAGGAATATGTTAAACGGATAAATCAAGAAGACTGTCCATATGTAATGCAGGTTGCATAAATATACAAATATATTACTAGATAATGTGGAAAATTCACATAATGATAACCGTTGTATAAAAATAAAAAATGTATTGCGAAATAATCTGGTAAATTATTGAACAATTTTAGATACTTATAGCTTAATGTATTGGGTTAACTTTTTATATATCATACTTATGAGTATATGCTTCATTAAAACTAACTGTTACTGATTTCTTGTTCTGACATCATTTAGATTAGCTACCCTGTCAGGAAACTGCTCATCTTTATGTCAAACGGTTATAAGTCTGAGGCGGTGAGAACCGCCCCAGTTTTTACTATAAAGTTACATGTTCGCTCAATGA
>NZ_JAVBNS010000040.1:0-18129 GCF_031551385.1 Anaerosporobacter sp. | reverse complement strand
TAGCTCTTGAAAACTATTCAGTGAAACAAACGGAACGAACAAGTGATTATATAATAAGCGATGCTACAGAAGTGGCAGAACTTACTTTAACAAATCTTGACGAGACGTTACGATTCACAAATCATAAAATACTGGCAGATGTAGAATTTACTGTTAAAGATGATATAAAGAACTTGCCATTAAAAGATGTTACGTACAAACTATATGATAAAAATGATACGGAACATGTAACTCCAATTGATGAGAAGACAAGTGGAGCAGATGGAGTGATTTCCTTTAAGGATGTACCAAAGGGAGAATACGAAATCGTTCCAACAAAAGTACCAACTGGTTATATACTACCAACAAGAGCGATAGAGGTTGACGTTACAGATGCTGTTGAAGAATTAAACGAAGTTGTAACACCAGAAGGTTTGCGTTCTGGAGTACATTATATAAGTGCAACACCGGGAAGTATTACAGTAGTATTGACTGATGTAGAAACAGACGCATTAATTGAAGCTGCAGAATTTGAAGTTTATAATAGTGAGGGTGTTCTTGTAGATACACTTACTACAGATGCAAACGGAGAATGCCGCATTACGGAGTTACCAATTGGAACATATTCAGTGAAACAAACGGAAGCAGCAAGTGGTTATATTAAGAGTACTGAATCAAAAACAACGGAACTTAAAATAACAGATCGTGATAAAGTAGTACCATTTACAAATCATAAAATATTAGCAACAATTAAGTTTCATGCTAAGTACGGTAATAACGAGAATTTAGTAGGAGCAACATATGTATTGTATGATGTAAATGATACAGAACGTTTATATCCAATTAAAACAACAGTGAGCACAACAGACGGACTAGTTAGCTTTACTGATGTACCAAAGGGCGAATATGTAATTATTCAAACTGCCGTACCAGAAGGTTTCTTATTAACATCAGAAGTGATATCGGTTGCAGTTACAGATGATGTCAAAGCATTGAATGAAACAATAGTACCAATACTTCCTACAACAGGAACTCAATTTACAAAAGAAATGGAAGGAACTGTTGTAATTATTATCAAGACAAAGCAAAAAGGTGTTACTTATACAATCTTTGATAAAGATGGGAATGAGCTTACATCTAAAGTTACTGATAAAACGGGAACAGCGACATTTGAACATGTTACCTATGGTGACTACACTGTGAAGCAAACGGATGCGCCAAGTGGTCTAGTTATTTCAAAAGATGAGCATCCAGCTAAGATTAGTCAGGATGGTGACATTGTTACAATCTACATTGATGCAATTGAACAGCTTGATGAGTATGGAGATTTCATACTAGAACGTGACATTGTTGATGGAGATGATGCCGATGGTGATCCAGACACAACGGATGTAGAAGATGAAGAATCTAATACAGACAAAACGGATAAAGGCAATAAGAATAATAATAAGAACAACGATAAAGATAAAAACAGCAATAAAAATGGCAATAAAGATAATGGTAACAAGAACAATGATACAAACAAGAATGGCCAAGGAACAAGCACTACAGAAGATGGTAATAGTAAAGTAACAGATGATAGTAGTGATAATTCAGGTAAGGATTCCTCAACAGGTAGTGGTAATCGCTCTAAAAATGATTCGGATGCGAATTCTACAAATACTACGGGTTCATTACCACAGGCTGGATATTTCTTTGATTTATCCGTGTTACTATACTTAGCAGCAGCAGTACTAGGAGTTGGAGTAGTCTATGAAGCGAAACGCAAAAAGGTACGTAGGTAAAATCTTAATTGCGATTGGTATTATATTAGTATGTGTTGTGATAGGAATACGATTTCATACGATTAGAAATCAAGAGAAGAGAATAGAGTCCTTTCTAAACTATATAGAGAGTTGCCAAAAGGCAGAGAATGAGCAATCAGATTTCGATAGCGAAGAGGATTCGAAAGAACCAACAATAAAAGAGGAGTTGCCAAGTAAGGAAACTCCTCAAGAGAATACATTAGTTATGGACGAGAACTTAATCGGAATCATGAGTATTGATAAACTTGATCTTACGGTTGCAATTGCAGAAGGCACGACGAACAAAGCAATGAAGTACTCCATAGGGCATTTTGAAGAAACATCTTTGCCTGGGGAGGAAGGGAATGCTTGCTTTATCGGTCATCGTAGCTATGCGTTTGGCCAGTACTTTAATCGCTTAGATGAATTAGAGATTGGAGACCGTATTGAGATTCTTACCGTAGCGGATACGCTTGTGTATGAAGTTGTAGAATCGTTTGTGGTGAATCCAGAAGATGTATGGGTTCTTGAGCAGACAGAGACAGAGATGATAACATTAATTACGTGTACACCTGTTAGAATTGCGACACATAGGCTAATTGTTCGAGCAGAACGAGTACGATAGAAAGAGAGCTTTTGCATTTGTTTGCAAAAGCTCTTTTATAATGGTAAAATAAGTAGCATGTAATGATAGAAAAGTAAGGAGAATAAGAATGTCGAAAGAAAAAGTGAAAGAGTTATTTCATAAAAATATTATGTTAATTGGATTTATGGGAACGGGAAAGAGTACGGTATCCTCTTACTTGAAGAATTGGCTTGATATGGAAGAAGTAGATTTGGATGCTATGATTGTTAAGAAGACAAGTATGAGTATACCAGATATATTTGAAAAATATGGAGAGGCACATTTTCGTGATTTGGAGACAGAGACATTACTTGATGTTCAAAAAAGAGAACAGCTAATTGTATCTTGTGGTGGTGGAATTGTTTTACGTGAAGAAAACGTAGAAGCCATGAAAGCAAACGGAAAGATTGTTTTATTAACAGCAACTCCAAAGACGGTATATGAACGTGTGAAAGATAGTAAGAATAGACCAATATTAAATGGCAATATGAATGTAGAATATATTGAGCAATTGATGGAGAAACGAAGAGAATGTTATCTTAAATGTGCTGATATTATTATTGCAACAGATGGTAAATCAGTAAAACAAATTGGTGAAGAACTGGTTCAAAAATTATTAGCGTAAAAGCAATAATTAAAATGAGATTCTGCTACTGTGAACGTTTGGCGTGAACAGTAGCTAAAATGAGATTCCCTCATATTATGATAGTAAGAAAGAGTTATAAATAGTGCTCGAAGTTACTGGAGGGAATATGAATGAATCGGGCTCGAGATATTGTGCATGCGAAAGCGGCATATGAAAGAGGTATATATGGTAACGGAATCGGTGTGGCTGTAGTAGATACTGGAATTATGGGCCACACTGATTTTGTTAGTGGCGGTAATCGAATTGTAGCTTTTAAGGATATGATTCATGGAAAGATAGATATGTACGATGATAACGGACATGGAACACATGTAGCTGGTATTGTAGGAGGGAATGGAACTGCTTCAGAGGGAAAGTATATGGGAATTGCACCGAAATGTAATATAATCGGTATCAAGGCTCTTAATTATAAAGGAAATGGTAATGTATCAGATGTGCTAACGGCATTTGATTGGATTATAGCAAACAAGGACAGATATAATATTCGAATTGTAAATATATCTGTTGGATCAACTTCGGATGAGAGTGCGAGTGAACAATCCAGTTTAGTAGTTGGAGTTGATGAGTTATGGAATCGTGGGTTTGTGGTAGTGGTTGCAGCCGGTAACAATGGACCAGGACCGAGAACGATATCCATGCCGGGAATTAGTCGAAAAGTTATTACCGTAGGAGCAAGTGATGATAATGTGTCTGTTGAGGTTTTCGGTACGAAGACAATTGACTATTCTGGGAGAGGGCCTACACTGGCATGTGTAAAGAAACCAGATGTTGTAGCACCGGGAAGTAATGTGGTGTCTTGCTGCCCTCCAAGGAATGATAATCGCTCAAATAGGGGATTATTGTTTGGAAGAGCAAAGAGTGAACCATATGGAGGTCTATACACAACGAAAAGTGGTACTTCAATGGCAACACCGATTGTAACAGGTGCGATGTCGTTACTGCTATCAGCATATCCAGATATGACAAATCGAGAGGTTAAGATTCGCGTTAAGAATAGTTCCACTGATTTAGGACTACAACACCAACAGCAAGGCTGGGGACTTTTGAATATAGATAAATTAATACCATAATAGAAATATAGCTAGTAATTTATAATGAAAAATAAGGTCTTATATCGATTGCATTCTAAAACGACATAAGACCTTTTATATAGGAGACCTTTTGGATTAAGAATATAAAAAATAGATAAAATGAATTTTAAAATACATGTTTAAATACTACATTTTAAAGATTTTAAAGATAAAGGGAGTAAACTAAGATGAAGAAGACATTAGTTATTGGATCAACAGTATTGGATATTATTATACAGATAGATCATTTACCAAAGACAAGTGAAGATATTCATATTAAAGGACAGCAGATGGCCCTTGGCGGTTGTGCGTATAATGCCGCTGACATAATGCGAAAATTCGATGTGCCATATACGTTGCTGTCACCGATTGGGACAGGCAGATATGCAAGCATTGTGGAAAGTATGTTACAAGAGAAAGGCATGGAAAGTGCGGTTAATCTTGATACAGAGGATAATGGTTTTTGCTTATGTATGGTAGAAAAAGATGGCGAGAGAACGTTTGTTGTTCATCATGGTGTAGAGTATCGTTTTCAGAAGGAATGGGTAACAGAGAAGATGAAGGCGGAGCATGACAGCGTGTATATTGCTGGACTTGAGATAGAGGAACGAGATGGATTGGAAATCATAGAATTTATCGAAGAAAATCCCGAATATCAAGTATACTTTGCACCAGGACCAAGATTAAGTAAGATTGGAAATGAAAAACTAGATAGGATTTTTGCGCGTAAACCGATTATTCATCTGAATGAGGAAGAGGCGATGGAACTTGGTCAAGCTACGAATTACGAAGAGGCAGCAAAGGCAATCCATGCGATAACAAATAACACGGTTATTATTACTCTTGGAAAAAATGGTGCATACTATTACGAGAATGGACAAGGTAATCTTGTGAAAGGTGAGGAGGCAACGGTAGTAGACACAATTGGTGCAGGAGATGCTCATATTGGAACAATTATGGCTTCTATGGAGCTGGGACTCACGATGGGGCAAGCAATAGAACGTGCGAATAAAGTGTCAGCAGCAGTAGTGAGTGTGCAAGGATCTTCTCTAACAGAACAACAATTTAGTTGTCTTCAATTAAAAAAAGCATAAACAATATGTAAAATTTGTATAAACATAAAAAGAGAGTATTGACATATATAATTTTTAGAATATAATAGTTAAGAAATGAAATAGTTTCTTTTGGAAACAATAAAAGAAATCTAAGAAGGGAGGCCCATTATTTTGGGAGAGGGTGAAATCTCATATGGACAGGAACTTATAAAAGTTATGAATAAACTTCATTGTATGAAGAAGCAGAGTAGAGGCTTTGGTGAACTGTCGCAGATGGACGGTATGATACTATTTTACCTTGACCACAATATTAATGATGATAATGCGCTTGGTATTAAAATTTCACAGATAACGAATGACTTAAAGCTTATGAAACCAGCGACTTCAAAAGCACTTAATTCTCTTGAAGAGAAAAATTATATCATAAGAAATATTGATCGTTCAGACAGAAGGGTAACATATGTTAGCATAACAAAAGAAGGTTATGCATTTATTAAGAGTATGCATGATGTAAGAAATCAGCATATTGAGGATTTAATGAATAAGCTTGGTGAGCATGATGCAAAGGAGTTAATCCGAATTGTGGATAAACTATATCAGATTGTTACTGGGGAGCAATAACTAGAGGAAGGAAGATAAGATGAAAAAATTAATGCGTTATTTAAAACCGTTTCGAGTTTCGATTTTAGCGGTAGTGGTATTGTTAGTGCTTCAAGCATTTTGTGATCTTTCATTACCACAATATACGTCATATATTGTTGATGTAGGCATTCAACAAGGAGGTATTGAGGACTGTGCACTAGAAGCAGTTCGAGTATCTACTTACCAGAAGATGCAGTATTTTATGAGTAGTGAGGATTCGGAATACGTATTGAAGCATTACAAATATGTTGGAAAAGAAACTAGTTCGGATTCTGAATATACAAAGTACTTAAAAAAATATGAGATCTTAGAGTCGGAAGATATCTATGTACTTGATACAAAAGACAAAGAAGTGAAAGAAAAGATTAGTGATATCATTGCAAAGCCACTTTTCATATCTGCAATGTTAGATGGTTCTATCAGTATGACATCGGATAGTGATGAAGCAACAGATGATTCGAGTAGTATGTCAGTACTGCCAGAAGAATTACAAGGTCAAGATATCTTTATGATGTTATCAATGATGACAGAAGAGCAGATAGCTGATTTTAATAGCCAAATTGATACTATGATGGAAGGTCTTACTTCAGCAATATTAAGTCAAAGTGCAGTTGTCGTAGTAAAACAAGAGTATTCAGCAATTGGTATGAATGTAAATCGTATTCAGATTAATTACATTGTAATGGCGGGTCTTAAAATGTTAGGGCTTGCAGTTGTTGGTATGATTGCAGCAATTATTGTAGGTTATCTTGCATCATTAATTGCAGCAGGTGTAAGTAAGAATGTTCGTGGTAAAGTGTTTGAAAAAGTTGTTGGATTCTCGAATGCAGAGTTTGATAAATTCTCAACAGCTTCTTTAATTACAAGAAGTACGAACGATATTCAGCAAGTACAGATGTTACTTGTTATGATGTTTAGAATGGTTTTATATGCACCAATCCTTGGTATTGGTGGTATTCTCAAAGTTGCCAATACGAAGACGAATATGGGTTGGATTATTGCAGTAGCTGTCGCAGCAGTTTTATTACTTGTAGGAACACTTATGATTATTGCGATGCCTAAGTTCAAGAGTATGCAAAAATTAGTAGACCGTTTGAACCTTGTTACAAGAGAAATTCTTACGGGACTTCCTGTAATTAGAGCATTTAGCCGTGAAAAACATGAGGAAAAACGTTTTGACGTAGCAAATCAAGATTTAACGAAAACAAATCTTTTTGTAAATCGTACAATGACATTTATGATGCCAATGATGATGTTTGTAATGAATGGAATCTCTCTTTTGATTATCTGGTTTGGAGGTAAAGGTATTAATGCAGGAACTCTTCAAGTTGGTGATATGATGGCATTCCTACAATATACAATGCAAATCGTAATGTCCTTCTTAATGTTATCCATGATATCTGTCATGTTACCTAGAGCAGCAGTATCAGCAAATCGTATTATGGAAGTAATAGATACAGAGAACTTAATAAAAGATCCTGAAAACAAAAAAGCATTCGTTCCTTCTAAAAAGGGTGTTGTTGAATTCAAGAATATGTCATTCGCTTATCCAAATGCAGAGGAAGATGTGCTTGTAGATATTACATTTACAGCGAATCCAGGTGAAACAACAGCGATTATTGGAAGTACAGGTAGTGGTAAATCTACATTGATTAACTTGATTCCTCGTCTATATGATGCAACAAAGGGTGAAGTTCTTGTTGATGGTGTAAATGTAAAAGACATTACACAACATGATTTAAGAGGAAGAATTGGTTTTATACCACAAAAGGGTGTTCTATTCTCAGGTACAATTGATTCGAATATCCGTTATGGTAAACAAGAAGCAACAGAGGAAGACATCAAGCGTGCAGTAAGAATTGCACAAGCACAGGACTTTATCGAAGAGAAACCAGACAAATATGAAGAGTCAATTGCACAAGGTGGTTCGAATGTATCAGGTGGTCAAAAGCAAAGATTATCCATCGCAAGAGCAATTGCAAAAGATCCAGAAATCTATATATTTGATGATAGTTTTTCTGCACTTGACTTTAAGACAGATGCAGCACTTCGTAAAGCGTTAAATGATGAGATTGCAGATAGTACGATTATTATCGTTGCACAACGTATCTCAACAATATTACATGCAGAGCAAATCATTGTATTAGATGAGGGTAAAGTTGTTGGAAAGGGTACACATTCTGAATTGTTAGCAAACTGTGATGTATATTACCAAATTGCATCTTCGCAATTATCAGAGAAAGAAATTGAGGCAAGTATAAAAGGAGCTAAGGAAGGAGGGGAAAGCCATGAGTAACGAAACAAAACGTCCAGCTAGACATAGAGGACCAGGTGGTCCAATGGGTGGAATGGCACCAGGTGAAAAACCAAAAGATTTCAAGAAGGCTATGGCAGGCCTTGGTGGTTATCTAGCAAAATATAAGTTCCGAATCATCCTTGTTATCTTATTTGCAATTGGTGGTACAATATTTAATATCGTAGGGCCTAAGATCCTTGGTCATGCAACAACAGAGATTTTTGAGGGTCTAGTAAGAAAGATTAAAGGTACTGGTGGAATTGATTTTGATGCAATACTTAAAATAATTATTACTATTTTGGCTTTATATGGAGTTGCTATGCTATTCTCTTTGATCCAAGGTTTCATTATGACAGGAATCTCACAGAAAGTAACGTATGATCTTCGTAAGGAGATAGCAGCTAAGATTAATCGTATGCCAATGAACTACTTTGATACAAAAACACATGGTGAAGTATTATCAAGAGTAACGAATGATATTGATGTTTTGAGTAACAGTTTAAATCAAAGTATTACGCAGACAATTACTTCTGTAACGATGGTTATTGGTATTGCTGTAATGATGTTATCAATCAGTGGTTGGATGACATTAGTAGCGTTACTTACATTGCCTGTGTCTATGATAATCATCTCAAAGGTTATTAAGAAATCACAAAAATACTTCGTTCAACAACAAGAATATCTTGGTCATGTGAATGGTCAAGTAGAAGAAATCTACGGTGGTCACAACGTAGTGAAAGTATTCAATGGTGAAGAGGAAGCAATTAAAGAGTTCAATAAAGCAAATGATAAATTATTCGAATCTGCATGGAAATCGCAGTTCCTATCAGGAATGATGATGCCAGTTATGCAATTCGTAGGTAATATTGGTTATGTTGGTGTTGCGATTGTTGGTGGTTACTTAACAATCAAGAGTCGTGTATCTGTAGGTGATATTCAAGCATTTATTCAATATGTAAGAAGCTTTAATCAACCAATTGCACAGATGGCACAGATTTCAAATCAAGTACAATCAACAGCGGCAGCAGCAGAGCGTGTGTTTGAATTCTTGAATGAAGAGGAAGAGGATCAAACTGTAGAAAATGCAGTTGATGTTACAAATCTTGAAGGAAATGTTGAATTCAAAAATGTACACTTTGGTTACAACCCAGAGAAGATTATCGTAAACGACTTCAGCGCGAAAGTAACAGAAGGTCAGAAGGTAGCAATCGTTGGACCTACTGGAGCTGGTAAAACAACAATGATTAAACTATTGATGCGCTTCTATGATGTAAATGAAGGTGCAATCTTAGTAGATGGTCATGATGTTAGAGCGTTTAACAGAAGTGAACTACGTGAACTTTTTGGTATGGTATTACAAGATACTTGGTTGTTTAATGGAACAATTATGGAAAACATTCGCTATGGTAAACCAGGTGCAACCGATGAGGAAGTTATTGCAGCAGCGAAAGCAGCTCATGTTCATCACTTTATTCAAACATTACCAGATGGCTATAACATGGTACTGAATGAAGAAGCAAGTAATGTCTCACAAGGACAGAAACAGTTGCTTACGATTGCAAGAGCGATTCTTGCAGATCCTAAGATTTTGATTCTTGATGAAGCAACAAGTTCTGTAGATACAAGAACAGAAATCCGTATTCAAAAGGCGATGAACAACTTAATGAAGGGCAGAACAAGTTTTGTTATTGCACATCGTCTATCAACAATCAAGGATGCAGATTTAATCTTAGTTATGAACAATGGTGATATTGTTGAACAAGGTAGCCATGAAGAGTTACTTGCACAAGGTGGATTCTATGAGAAACTTTATAATTCACAGTTTGAAGAGACAGCTTAAAAGTAGGTGCAGGTTATGAGAAAGGCGTGGTTATTAAAATGTCACAAGTTACAAAACGAGCATTAGAGGCGTCTCTCAAGAATATGCTACTAAAAAAAACGCTAGACAAAATTACAATTAGCGATATTACAGAGGATTGTGGAATCAATAGGATGACGTTTTATTACCATTTTAAGGATATCTATGACCTTGTAGAATGGTCTTGTGTTGAAGATGCCAAGAGAGCTTTGGAGGGAAAGAAGACCTACGATACATGGCAACAGGGATTTCTCCAAATATTCGAGGCAGTTTTAGATAACAAACCTTTTGTTTTAAACGTCTATCGGTCTGTTAGTCGTGAGCAGGTAGATATCTATCTGTATAAATTGACTTATGACTTGATGATTGGTGTGGTGAAAGAAAAAGCGAAAGATATGTCTGTCCGTCAAGAAGATATGGAATTCATTGCTGACTTCTATAAGTATGCTTTTGTAGGGCTTATGATAGACTGGGTAAAGAATGATATGAAGGAAGATCCACAAAAGATGATTGATCGTCTTTCGGAACTTGTGTCGGGCAATATTACAGTAGCACTTGAGCGATATAGAACAGATAAACCTACATCAAACTCTATTGAATGATAAAAAAACCATCTATTTTTTCGCCGTGATAAAAATCTTATCACGGCGATTTTTTTGTTTATTGGACTCTATGATAAAACTTGCTACAATGTAGCTATCAATAAGAAAACAAAAAACAGGAGGTAGAAAATATGTATTATTCAAGTGGTAATTATGAAGCATTTGCAAGACCAAGAAAACCAGAAGGTGTTGATAGTAAATCCGCATACATTGTTGGAAGTGGGCTCGCAGCACTAACGGCTGCCTGCTATCTTGTCCGTGACGGTCAGATGAAAGGGGAACGAGTTCATATTCTAGAGAAGGAAGCTCTTCCTGGTGGTGCATGTGATGGTTTCAAAGTTGAAAATGTAGGCTACGTTATGCGTGGTGGTCGTGAAATGGACAATCACTTTGAGGTAATGTGGGATTTGTTCCACTCTATTCCTTCTATTGAAACGGAAGGCATTAGTGTGTTAGACGAGTACTACTGGCTTAATAAAGAGGATCCCAACTATTCCCTTTGCCGTGCAACAATCAATTGTGGTGAAGATGCTCACACGGATGGAAAATTTGATATTTCTGATAAGGGTGCAATGGAAATTATGGAGTTGTTCTTTACACCAAATGAAGCCCTACAGGATAAACGTATTACAGATGTATTTAGTGAAGAAGTGCTAAAGTCCAATTTCTGGCTCTATTGGCGCACAATGTTTGCTTTTGAAAACTGGCACAGTGCATTAGAAATGAAGTTGTATATCCAACGATTTATTCATCACATCGGGGGACTTCCTGATTTCAAAGCGTTGCGTTTTACTAAGTACAACCAGTATGAGTCAATGATACTGCCAATGGTAAAATATCTAGAAAGCTTTGGCGTTCAGTTCCACTATGGTGTCAAGGTAGTTAATGTTCAGTTTGACTGCTCAACTAAGAGGAAGGTAGCGACTCGCATTGATGTTATCCAAGATGGAAAAGAAGACGGCATTGATTTGACCGAAAATGACCTTGTATTCATTACCAACGGTGGTTGTGTGGAGAACTCTACTATAGGTGACCAGAATACACCTGCTGTATATAATAAAGAAATCAAAGCTGGTGGTGGCTGGGATATGTGGCGTAAAATTGCAGCACAAGATGTTGCATTTGGTAATCCAGATAAGTTTTGCTACGATCCAGAACAGACAAACTGGTTGAGTGCGACGGTAGAAACGTTGGATCAGAGAATTATTCCTTATATCAAGAATATCTGCAAACGTGATCCGTTTACAGGTAAGGTTGTTACAGGTGGTATTGTTACAGCAAAGGATTCCTCTTGGTTGTTGAGTTGGACAATCAACCGTCAACCACAGTTTAGGGAACAGCCGAAAGATCATTGCCTAGTGTGGGTATATGGTTTGTTCTCTGATAAACCTGGCGACTATGTGAAAAAGCCGATGCGTGACTGTACTGGTAAGGAAATCTGTATGGAGTGGTTGTACCACATTGGTGTTCCAGAGAATGAGATTGAGGAGCTTGCAAGTACAAGTGCTAACACTGTCCCTTGTATGATGCCTTATATTACAGCATTCTTTATGCCACGTGCCATCGGTGATCGTCCAGCCGTAGTTCCAGAAGGTGCTGTCAACTTTGCATTCCTTGGACAATTTGCAGAAACTCCTAGAGATACAATTTTCACAACGGAGTATTCTATGCGTACGGGTATGGAAGCGGTATATACGTTATTGAATGTGGATCGAGGTGTGCCAGAAGTCTGGGGTAGTGTATATGATGTTCGTTCATTGCTTGATTCAACTGTAAAACTTCGTGACGGTAAGAAAGCAACGGATATGCACCTTGGAATGAAAGAGAAATTGGCTGTTAAAAAATTGCTCGGTCGTATTTCAGGAACGGAAATAGAAAAGATTTTGAAGGAATATCATGTGATTTAGTGAGATAATTCAAACATACTCAGGTTGAACTCATGTGAAACTTATGATAAAATAAGAAAATAGATAAAAAAGTTATTGTAGAGATTATCTTTGCAATAACTTTTTTTCATAGAGAGGAGCGAACGTATAGATATGCAAAGTAGAGAATGTATCGTATCAGGAACGTTAATGAAGCATTTTAAAGGAATGTTATATCAGATTGTATCAATAGCTATTCATTCCGAAACAAGTGAAGAATATGTTGTGTATCAAGCCCTTTATGGAGACTATAAGACGTATGTAAGGCCTCTTGCTATGTTTCTTAGTGAGGTTGACCATGAGAAATATCCAGAAGTAACGCAGAAGTATCGTTTTGAGGTGTATAAACCAGAGAATGCCTCAGAAAAAGCAATAGAGATAAAAAATGCAATAGAAATAGCAGAAGATAAGGAAGTCGTAAAGAAGATACAGGAGACCGATGATATTGATGAGATGAAAAAAGAGTCTTCTGAAAATCTTGAGAATACTATAGACGTACAACAAGCTTTGTTAGATTTTCTTGATGCAAGAAGTTACAAAGATAAGTTAGAACAGTTAGAACAAATGAAGAAAAACATAGATTCTCATATTGTTAACAGTATGGCAATTTCACTTGATTTACTGTTAGTAACAGAAACCGTAGAGGAACAATTAGAAGAGATTCGTAATTGTTTACTTACCCATATGAGATTTGAAGATAGAAGATTACGATAGTGGGTTTATATAAAAAGAAGAATGCCATTTGAAGGGGAATTATTATCCATCAAATGGCATTTTATCGTTTAATGTGTGTTTATCTATAACTGTACTGGGGTACATCTTTCAAGCTACGATTACTTAACAAAATGCGTACCAGTTTTGCCCTTAATCGCATCGTTAGCTTTATCAAGATGAGAAATAATAGCAGCATGCTCTGGATTTGTTGAAACAAAGTTAATAGCAGCTTCTACTTTAGGTTGCATTGAGCCAGCCGCAAAGTGTCCTTCAAACATATAGGCTTTCGCATCTTCAAGAGTAAGAGTTTCTAAAGGAGTCTCGTTATCACTTCCGAAGTTTAAACATACACGTTCTACCCCTGTTAAAAGAAGAAGAGTGTCAGCATCTAGTAGTTCAGCCATCTTAGCACTTACTAAGTCTTTTTCAATAACAGCACTTGCACCTTTTAGTCTTGTACCTTGTTCTAGTACAGGAATACCACCACCGCCACAAGCAATAACAACTTGACCAGCATCTAAAAGTGCACGAACAGCATCAATTTCATAGATATCAATTGGTTTTGGTGCAGCGATAATTCTACGGAACCCATCGCCTTCTGGAATAACATGATTACCCTTTTGCTTTTCCTTCTTAGCTTCTTCAGCAGACATAACACGTCCGATTACTTTTGTTGGAGTGTGGAAAGCAGGATCGAAAATATCAACACGAACTTGTGTGATAATTGTAGAAACTGTTTTGTAGATTCCACGATTTAATAATTCTGTACGGATTGAATTCTGCAAATCATATCCAATATATCCTTGACTCATTGCACTACAAATTGACATTGGAGCAACTGTTTGCTCTTTATTAAGAAGACTATATTCTGTCATTGCTTTATGAATCATACCAACTTGTGGCGCATTACTATGTGTGATTACTACTTGATATTTGGCTTCAACTAAATCAGCAATTGCAATGGCAGCATTCTTGATTGCTTCCTGTTGTTCAGGGAATGTTTTTCCGAAAGCACTATGTCCTAAAGCAACTACTATTTTTTTATTCTGCATGGCGTTACCTCATTCCTTACGTTTTATATGTATGATACCAAGGGCAAACTGTTATGCATAGCAATCCGTGGTATCCGTTGTGGACAAAATAATTTTTGACGACAACATCATATGTATAAAAATAATATAACATATCTGCTTTGGAAATCCAATAGAGTTAAGAAAAAAGCTTCGCTTTTAACTGGCTTTAAATTGGTTGAAAGCCTATTCTTTATTTGATTCCAAGTGATTTTTTCAGTTTGCTATCTATCTTTGTGTTTACAGTAAGCCCCTTGTCTTGTTTGTATTTTTTAATTGCATTTTTCGTTTTCTTACCACAAATTCCATCGGGTGTGCCACAATCATAGCCAAGTTTATTCAAAGCAGTTTGAACTTTCTTAATTGTTGAAGAAGAAGTAGTTGTCGTTGTTGTTTTCTTTGTGGTTGAGGTAGACGAATTGCTTGTAGTAGATGAGCTACTATATGGACAAACACCATTTTTATGAAGATGTGCTTCATGACCACCACAATGGTAATGATAGCTGCCTAAGCCACTTTTGTTTTTATTGTCTTTATGTCCACCACTTGAATCCGTTCTTCCAGAGTGTGACTGAATTGGTGAGGCAGCAGCTGGTATGTATGTAAAATTGGTTACCGTTACTGCTACTGTTAGTGCTAGTACTGCCTTTTTGATTTTTAAAGTTATGTTTTTTCTCATAAGTGATTTCCTCCCTTGTATGTTGAATTACTAGATTTTGTACTCTGCTACTAGTTTATTTCTTCTTTAGTTTTAAATCACATCCTAGTAATTTTATTAGATCTGAAGATTCTAGGCTATTTAGTTTTAATGCAGTTTCTATTTCATAATCGGATATTGTTCCAAGCTCAAACTTCAATATGTATTCAATAAAGCACTTAATTTTTTTCTTGAAATTTTCTAATTGGTTTTGCATACATATTTTAACATCAGCACTGAAAAACACACCCTCTTCGATTTTGTTGGTAGTAATAATCATTAAAGCATCTTTTTCGTATCCAGGATATTTGTGTTCAAACCAAGAACACGATCTTGACATTTGTCCTACTTCATCTCTGGAAATGAATTGTCTTCCATCTATAACTTCATTCTTACACTCTATAATAAGAAATTTTTTATTACTTATTTGCCATAAATTATCAGGTCCCTCTTTTTGCTCTTTTTCTGGACGGAATGATTCATATCCCAGTATTATTCCGATATCTTTCACAGCCTTTTCGAATTTTTCAGCTTTCACAGCAAACGCTAGTTTACTTAGGATATCGGCTATTTCTAATCTTATATCATCATTTTTTGAAAATCGATTAATCCAGTTTTTTATATTCTGTACCCTTTTCAAATCCAGTACTTGTTTCGGCCTGCAAATTTGTCGATTTTCAGGTGATAATAAATAGGAGTTGTTTTTGTGAGCAATAGTTTGATAATGGATACTTTTTGCTTGATCAGTTCCAAATAAATAACGCGCTATTTTCTGTAAGTACCACCCTTTTTGCTGGAAATCATCTGTGAAGTTTTTATCGATTATATTTTGTAGTATCTCAGTTGCTTTATCATATTTTTTTTCTTTATAAAATTGTTCTGCTTTACATTCCATTTCGAATACGTTAAGCATAGAATAATCATTTGTTTTAGGTATTAGAGTATTCATTTCTTCTTTATAATACTCCTTCCAATCTACATCGCGTCGTAAACATTGATTAATTACATCTACTAAACATTTTGTAATATTACACCCTGTATTTGTTTTATCGTCTAGTGCAAACCCTGTTATCTTTTTACCAATCTCCACCTGCTTTTCGGTTTGGGAAGAAAAGTATTTAGCAGTTTTACTACTTTTAATAAAATTAACTAAATCACTTCCTAAAATTATTATCACAGAATAATCTCTAGGTCCTCTAACGGCTCTACCTAAGCCTTGCTCCACAGTCTGGGTTCTTTTTTTTAATATGTAATCACTATCACTTAAGCAGGACTCCATAAGTTCTTCTTCCAAACTACTTCCTTGTGGTAAAGAATCAATAATAAGTATTCTACAGGCCTTGTCTGGCAAATCAATTCCGTCATATCTATTTGAGATTGCAATTACTTGTTCAATTCCGACTCCTTGCAAATTACTTATTACATCATAAATATTGTCCTTTGTAGTAAAAAGCGCCCCATCATGTTCCCACTCTTTAGCCTTGTAATTAGAAGGTAGTAGCGAAACAATACCGTATTTTAGGGTTGCACTTTTACAAAGCCATTTTCTGATTGTATCTCTATTTCCCTCTTCTTGATTGATATCTTCTGGAATTAAAATCATTTTTTCACCAGACCAAGTTTTGCTTGTATCAACCAAGGCATTCTTTATTGTTTCTGTTTTTATTCCCAACGTTTTAACTAAAAAAGAATCGTCATTGTATGTAGCAGACATAAATATTTTACGATTAGCTTTTGTATATGAGCCGTACTTATCTATTAAAGATATTATCGGATATATTTCAATCCTATCACCTGATACAATACAGTCACAATCCTTTAAATTATCTTTTAATAAGTTCCAGGAAAAGCGAAGTTCCATATCATCGTCATAATTAGCTAAAAGTCTAGCAACCTCATTTACCTTGTTAAGCCATCCCCAATAGGGCACTTGAAGTATGCTATCTCGTTTCCCAGCTTTAATTTCTTCAAATGTGCCAAGACCTTGTTCTGATAATTCCTCAGCAAAAAGTGATTGAAGTTCATTTAAAAGATTTTCATTTTTCTTTTTGGTAATAACAATTTTAAAGGAATCATTAATAACATTCAGGCATTGATGAGCGTCATCCATAATTATTGCATATACATTTTTAGATTTATATTCAATTCCAAACTTACTTTTTCCGTTGAATAATTTTTGACATGTTGTGATATATATTGTGTTATCACCATCGTATGCTTCTGGCATTTTATCAACTTCAATACTATATGAAAACCCAAACATTCTAGCTTGATTGCATGTTTGATCAACTAAGTAGTTATTTGGACATAGATATAGAACTGGGCCTTTTTTCTCATTTAAATAAGATTGCAAAATCAATAGTCCAACTAAAGTTTTTCCTTCACCTGTATGTAATTTGATAATCAATTCTTCTTTATCTCTAAAATTGGAAAACCATTCTTTTAATACTTCTTTTTGGGTGTCACGCAAATCTCCTTTGTCACTTTGAAGATCCAATTTCTTATATATTAAATTTGGATCAATTGGTGCAGTATTCTCCTGTTTTAGTGTTTTGCTTTTGAAATCAATCATATTCTTCCTCCATTTGTATTGGTATAATTATATAAATACTATATATGAATTAATTGGAAATAGCAATTAATTATTACGATTTGGGTAAAAATATTGTACATTTTATGTTTTTAAATCGAAATAACATGGTATTTTATATAAATACAAATACAATTTGACAAACCATTCTACTGTAATTAGAATGACTCTATGAGAGTGAATTTTTGTGGGAAAAGTTCAATATAGGGACGATTTAATAGAAGATTGATTATTTAAAATATTGAGAAAGGAATCATGCATAAATTAGGACATTATTGCCCTAAACTCGACTTTTTATAGTAATATGCATGAAAAAGGACATGGAAAGAGTACAAATTAAAACACCAGGATTTTTTTCAAGACAAGTTGCAGCAGATAATCGAAGAGAAGAATTCGATTGTAAAAATGAAGTATTAGTAACGAATAATGTAAAGCCGGACTTTGTTTTTATAGGAGATTCCATCACACAGATGTGGGAATTGAATGCATATTTTAATAAAGCGGGAATGGTGATTGTTAACAGAGGAATTGGTGGTGATACTTCCGAATACCTTTTGAAAAGATTTGAGGCAGATG
>NZ_JAVBNS010000149.1:0-3507 GCF_031551385.1 Anaerosporobacter sp. | reverse complement strand
CTTTCAAAATATCATCAAGAAGATTTACAATTCTTTCGTTGTCATCAACAATAGCTACCGTAATCTTACCCATAAAAAAGTCCTCCCAATTCTAACTGATTCTTTTCTCAAGATTGCTGCCACTTATTCAGCAACCTTACTCACATTATAAAAATACTGTCACCACGATTATACCTTAATTTGCCTAATAATGTCAACAAAAATTTCCCACTGTTTGTAATTTTTTGTTGCATTATCAATATTTTAGTATTATAAATTATTATTATAGTGCTTTCCTAGTATTTTTACAACTATTGTTAGAAATCAATTATATTCATTATTTTTAACCACAGGAAAATTATATCCATATTTTTACAATATTTCAAACATTTCTTATCGACAATAACCGACCATATTGTTTATCATTGTAGTGATATAGGTTAAGTTTTCCTACAAAAGCCAAAGATGCAAACACAATGTATTTGCATCTTCGTTAATTGAGACTTAACAATTTTGTAAAAAAGTAAGATTATCGTCGATTAATGATTTTCTTTTTTACCTTTTATTGGATATCTCTTTTACTTTTCTTATGGCTATTTAGAATTGATTATCATATTTTCTATAAAGGTGCCGTAGCCTTTTGTTGAATCTTGAATAAATACATGTGTGACTGCTCCTATTAATTTTCCATCTTGAATAATTGGACTTCCACTCATCCCTTGTATAATTCCATTCGTCACATCTAACAATCTTTTATCTGTAATACGAATAACCATACCTTTATTCTCAGCAGAAGGATTCAAATTGATCTTTTCTATCTCTATCTCATATTCCTTTATTTCTTTTTCAACCATACACCGAATGTATGCTTTTCCCAATTTCACATCTTGCTTTAATCCAATTTCCATTACATTATCTTCTTTTATTTTATTACTGTTATTATCTAATTCCCCGTAGATACCTTGCGTTGTATTCGAGTCAATTGTTCCTAACTTATTCTTAGCACTTTGATTAATAACACCAAGTATCTCCCCTGGTTCTCCTGCCTTTCCTTTGACAATATCAATAATCTGCGTTGTATAAATCGCACCTTGCTTAATCTCTAATATAGTACCTGTATCCATATCTGTAATCGGATGTCCAAGTGCACCGAACTTATTATCTGTCGTTGTATATGTCAATGTTCCAATACCCTGTGTATCTTCACGAATCCAAACACCCATCTTAAAATCTCCATCTACACTTTTAACAGGTGTTACTTTCAGTTTTATAATCTCACTATTTCTTCGAACAGAAACTTCCATACTATCTCCATTTGATTTGTCAACACACTCCATTACATCATCAATAGTTGATATCGGTGTATCGTTTATTGCAACGACGTAATCACCACTTTTTAATATATTCAAGGCAGGCTCATAATTCATTCCATCGCTACACGTAACATTACCAGTTCCCAAAACAAGAACTCCATCTGTATTAACATAGATTCCAATTGGCATACCAGACGGGATCACCTCAACACTCTCTATAACATCAAGGTTTATTTTTTTTAATGTAAATTTCCCAAATAGCTTCAAATCTACAGTATACGCACCCGGACAAGAAGATTGAATCGAGAACGGCTTATTCAAGTTAATATGAATCTTATTCTCCAGATTCTGTTTATTATCAATATGAAAAACGCCAACTTGCTCTGTTTCAAAATCACCTTCAACAGGAAGAGCAAAATCGAATATTTCTTCTGTGCCCACAAGAACACGTATATTACTCGGTATATTTGATGCCATTTTCCTTATTCCCATGTCTAAAACAACCATCAAATCAAAAAAAACTAGTATTATTAATATACCTCTGTAAATCTGTTTTCTACTAGACATGAAATCACACCTCTCACTCCTGTTGTCTTTTCATCAACCTTTGTCTCTTTTTATGTGATTAGTATATGTGATTTCTCAATAATAACCCTAGTATTTTTTTGTGTTACTTGCCAATTCTTTCATTTCTTTTGCATTCTCAATTACTGTATCCGTTAATTCCGCTCCACTCAACATTCTTGCAAGCTCTTGAATTGACTCTTCCTCGCATAACTGTCGAATCTCTGTCATCGTACTACTTTCATTCGCTCTTTTCTCAATAATATAGTGTTCATCTGCCATAGCAGCAATTTGAGGCAAGTGTGTAATACAAAGAATTTGATGATTTTTTGCAATTAACGCAAGTTTTTCTGAAACTTTTTGAGCGGTTCTTCCACTTACTCCAACATCAATTTCATCGAAAATCAGTGTCTCAATGGAATCATTATTTGCTAAAATTGATTTAATTGCTAACATGATTCTTGATAACTCACCACCTGAAGCAATTTTACCAAGTGGTTTCATGTCTTCTCCTGGGTTTGTAGAAATCAAAAATTCAGCGTCATCAATTCCATTATAAGAAAAATCAGATAATGCAGAAAAACGCATATCAAATTGTACATCAAGGAAATTCAAATCAATTAATGCTTCTTTTATATCTAATGATAATTTACTTGCATTTCGTTTTCTTATCTCTGATAAGCGATACGATAAATCTTCTAAATTAGTACGTCCAATTTCAACTTTCTTTTTTAGTTGATTGATATAATTATCATAATCCAAATATTTTTCTAATCGCACTTTACCATCTTCACAATACTTTAGTATATCAGAAATAGTATTCCCATATTTTGATTTTAAATTATGAATAAAATCTAATCTTTCTTCTGTTGTACTCAATTCTTCGCGATCTACGTTCATTTCTTCAAGATAGTCCGCTATATTTCTGTTAAATTCTCGAACCATATCTTCAAGATCTGACACATAGCTTGTAAATTGAACCATCTCTTTATCATAGCTTTCTAGTTTGGATAATATCTTCGATGCCTGTCCAACCGAAGAAGAAACAGAACCCATATCATCATTCCCAGTGAGTTGATATACATTCGATAAACCTTCTACAATCGCATTTGCATTCGATAATTTCTTATATCGCTTTGTTAGTTCTTCCTCTTCTCCTTCTTTTAACCTTGCTGTTTCTATCTCATTAATCTCATATTCCAAAAAAGAGATTTCTCTTATTCTCTTATCTTCATCAACAACAGCCTCATTCAGCTCATTTAATACATTACGATAAATATGATACGACTGTCCAACCTTTTCCTTTAAATCTTTAATTTCATCTTTCGCATATCGATCAAGAATATTCAGATGTGTTCTTTTATGTATCAATGATTGATGCTCATGCTGTCCATGAATGTCAATTAATAATGCTGATATGTCTTTTAACAGTGATGTTGGGACAATTTCTCCATTCACTTTACTTATACTTCTACCGTTCATAATTTTACGAGATATAATGACTTGATTATCTTGCAATGGTACATTCAGTTCAATTAATGATGCAATACAATTTGCATCTTCCACTTGAAAAACTAACTCTACCAATGCATAATCAGCGCCTGTTCTTATAATATCCTTTGGTACTTTGCCACCTAATGCAATATTAATA
>NZ_JAVBNS010000057.1:0-24428 GCF_031551385.1 Anaerosporobacter sp. | reverse complement strand
ATAAGTCACAAGATGCTACAAACAACATTGGAATTTACCCATCTGTTCGTGGTGATTTAAAAGCAGTGGCGTCAAATGTTTTCCAAACGACAGAGACATTCCTTGGCTTGCTTCCAACATTTGCAATTCCAGGTAATGAGGAATTCGAAAGTGATGAAGTATCCTCATACCTATACAAATTAGAAGCAGCAACAAGAAATCTACAACCTGCTGGCGATGCATATTGGGAAGGAAAGAATCTTCATCCATTAGGAATGGGCGTGCTTATGGCAGACCAACTTGGAGAGACGGAACTTAGAGATATATTCTTAGCAAGAATGAAGACAATATTAGTGAACTGGTTTACATATGATGGAGACGATGATGTAAGTTTCTTTATCTACAATAAAAACTGGGGAACATTATATTACTTACACAGTGAATTCGGTGCAAATGCATCAATCTGTGACCATCATTTTACATATGGATACTTTATGTTTGCAGCTACTGTATTAGCAACTTATGATAACGAATTCTATACAGATTACAAAGAAATGATTGAACTTATGATTCGAGATTATGCGAATCCATCTTCAGATGATAGTGATTACTGTAGATTCAGAAGTTACGATTTATATGAAGGACATTCATGGGCAGGCGGATATGCAGACAATGACTCTGGTAATAACCAAGAATCTGCAAGTGAATCCTTATTTAGCTGGGTAACTTTATACCTATGGGGTGTTTTAACAGGACAAGATAATTACCGAGATGCAGGTGTCTTTGGATTTACAAATGAGATGGATACCGTGAAACAGTATTGGTTTGATTATGATCTTGATAACTGGATTGAAGATTGGCCTTACGAAGTAGTTGGACAAGTATATGGTGGAATTAACTTCTACGGTACATTCTTCGGTGGACAACCACTTTACATCTATGGAATTCAATGGTTACCAATATCAGAATATCTAACGTATTATGGTATGGATCAAAAACGATGTGCAGACATTTACCAAGCATTATTAGATGATACGGATATCGCTATTGAGAAGGCAGTAAAGGTTGCTAAAAAAGAAGGAAAATCACAAGATGAGATTCAAGCAATGTTAGATAGCTATCCACAGGCAGATACAGGCTGGCAACACATTACATGGCCATTCTTATCGCAAACAAATCCTGTGCTTGCACTTGATAAATTCAATGCAAATGTTTCAAAAATTCAAAACACAGATACAGCAAATACATACTGGTTTATTAACAGTATGATAGATTTAGGATACAAGACAGATAAGATTTGGGTAGTAGGCGATGTATCTGCATCTGTTTATTACAATGATACAACAAAGAAATATACAGCAACCGTTTGGAATCCAACGAATGAATCTAAGACAGTAAGATTCATGACAAAGACAGGGGTAGTCGGAACGGCAGAAGTTGGAACAAAAGCGTTAGTGAGCTTTGAGGTATTTGTAGATAAAACATTTACAATTACGCAAGCTAGTACACCTGTAATTTCTGTACCAACTGGCTCATATGATAATACGCAATATGTAGAAATCACAGCAAGTACGCCAAATGCAACAATTTACTACACAACAGATGGTTCAGTACCAAACAAGAACTCAAAAGTATACGATGGTATCTTTGCTGTATCAAGTACAGCTACTGTAAAAGCGATTGCGGTTAAAGATGAGATGATCCAATCACCAATGACAGCAAGTACAATTACAATTAAGGGTGCAGATGTATCATATGATACAAACTTAGCAGCAGGAAAGAATGTTACAGCTTCATCCTCTGAAAACCCTAGTACAGATGGAAGTAAGATGGTAGATGGAGATACTTCTACACGTTGGTCTTCTTCGTTTAACGATGAGGAATGGTTCGAAGTAGATTTAGGAGCTAACTACTCTATTAACAAGATTACATTTAATTGGGAAGCTTCTTATGCAAGTGCATATAATCTTCAAGTTTCAACAGACGGAAAGACTTGGACAAACGTATATGAAACTGCAAATGCAAATGGTGGAAAAGAAGAAATCATTATAAATGCAGTAACATGTAGATATGTTAAATTCCAAGGAGTAAAGAGAGCATTAGCTTACGGTTATTCCATCTGGGAATTTGGTGTTTATGAAGCAGCAAAAGTAGAACAACCTACATTTAACATTGCAGAAGGGTCTTATAAAGATGCACAGAATGTAGCGATTGCTTGTAACACAGCAGGAGTTGAGATTCGTTATACAACAGATGGTTCTATGCCAACAGAGAATTCATTGCTTTATGTTCCAACAATTAAAGTAACAAAGACAACTACAATCAAAGCCGTAGCATTCCGTAAGGGTATGATTGCTTCTGACGTTGCAGAGGTTACTTATATTATTGATGGAACAGGAAGTACAGGAGAAGAAACATCAACTGTAAATGTAGCAAAAGGAAAAGATGCGTTTTCTTCTGGAAGTGAAGCAGATGTTTTCGATGCTAGATATGCAGTAGATGGAGATAACGGAACACGTTGGTCTTCAAACTTTGCTGATGATGCATGGATTGTAGTAGATTTAGGGAAAGTATACTCTATTGATAAAGTAGTGTTCAATTGGGAAGGTGCTTATGCGAAAGCCTACAATATTCAAGTATCAGAAGACCAGAATAATTGGACTACCGTACATGTTGAGCAAAACGGAACTGGTGGAGAAGAAAGTATAACATTAGCAACTACAAAAGCTCGATATGTTAAGATGCAAGGAATTGAGAGAGCGTTGCCTTATGGATATTCGCTTTGGGAATTCGCGGTGTATGGAAAGTAAAGGATTGATATAAGTAAAATTGAAATTGGTGTTTGCGTTATAGGAATGATTAGATAAGGGATTGAACGTTTTGATTTAGAAGATTTATAGTAAGAAAAAATAAGGACTGCTGTTTGCATATAAAAGGGAGATAACTTCTTTTGGTATTGCAAAGGGCAGTCCTTGTTTCTATTTAAAATGGTATGTAAATTTTGACTAGATCTCAAGAATTTTTTTAGTTTCTTTCTTGTAACTGCAGTATGGAGACGTCAGGATGCGTATATCGTTTTCGTTTCTTTCTTAAAGAAGGATGGGTAATAGTATGTTGTGGACACCATTGAATACATGCCATGCATTGCTCGCATCGATTACCCCAAACCAACCTGTTTTCAAGAATGGAGATATTATTTACGGGACAAATAGTTATACATAATTTGCAAAGATTACATTGATTCAAACAATAAAATTGTGAACCTAATGCTGCAAAATTGTTTATTTGCGTTACTGCGCGTTGTTTAGCTAATCTAGCTAAAAGATTAGGTTTGATCTGCTTTGTCACAGCATTATCATCGATATGTGTAGCAATATTGCTTATGGACTTATTCATCTTTGATAAGATATGTCTTTGATACCATGCTGGTAATCCACCATATTCTAATATGTAATTGCCAGGCATTTGCACTTTATATTCCTGCAAGTTGATGTTATATTTTTCTAACGCACTTCTTGCATCTTGTAGAGCATATCCCCATGAAGCTCCAAATGATGCAACTAAAAATACTTGCTGTTCCTTCTTTAGTTTTATACTATCTAGAATTTTCAAAACTATTTTGGGCGCATGTGTATAGTAAACGGGAAATACAAACCCTACAACGTGGTAATCTTCGAGTGTAAAATCATTTGCATATATGATAGGAGAAAGAACGGTTTCACCTAGTTTTTCAGCGAGTGATTTCGATATTGCGTAACTGTTACCTGTTCCACTAAAGTAAAAAATGATTTTTGCCACATTATAATCCTCCTTATTATCAAGTTTGGAATATGAATAACAATATTCCAAACTTATATTAGCACAAGATTTTTTTCTTGTCAATGACTTTGGAATGCTATTGATGATGTTCCAAAGTTGTAGTTAGTATGTTATACTATTGGAAGAACGAGGTGAAAGGGAGAATAATGAAGTAGATTTTTGGATTACTTGATTGTGCCTTGAGCGAAGCGAAAGGAATGGAAACATATATGAACAAATATGAAATGACAACCCAAAAAAAGAAAATGTCTATTATACAATCCGCAATGCTGTTATTCAGAGAAAAAGGTGTTACAGCAATTACGATGAAAGAAATTGCATCACACGCAAATGTTTCGCAAGCTTCAATCTATAACTATTTTGGAAGTAAAGAGGCAGTTGTAGCTGAATGTTTTAACTTGGTAATGGCGGATACGTTTCAGAAAGCGAACGAGATATTAGGCAAAGAGATGGATTTTCATACAAAGTTGGAATTAGGGTTATCTCTTTGTGTAGATGACTTTAATCAATTACTTTCAAAGTACTTTTCTCAAGAGGCATTGGAAGATCAAGCTTTAATGAAATTATTGATTGAAAATATAAATCAAGGGAAAAAGGAGATATATCGCAAGTACATTGAACTTGGGAAAGAAGAAGGAGTTATAGACGTTAATATTCCAACTAGTATATATCTGGGGTTTATGGAGGCGATAAATACTATGGGTAGCAATGCTGATATCAGAGAGGAACTGAATGAGAATATTGATTATGTCCACCATCTTTTCTTATATGGGGTGATTGGTAAGAAATAGTGTAAGAGTGAAAAAAGCAAATTCAGATATTAATTTAAAAGCATTAATCATAGAATATCCGCAAATGTTTTGAATTGCGGATAGTTTTTTGACAAAATAAATTGTGTCTGATATAATAAATAGTAAGAATTTATCCGCAATTAGAAAAAATATTTCTTAAAGTAGGAAAGGGTGATAGAATGGATATTCAAACAGCAAAACAAATTTTTGATGCTCATGATGGCATTATGAAATCAAAAGAAATTATTGAAAATAGAATATATAATCAATTCCTAAAAAGGCTGATTGATGAGGGGTATGTGGAGAAAATTAAGTTTGGCTATTACCAATGGCAGGATGAACGTGCCTTCAGTGAAGTAATCGTTATAGTACGGCTTTTTCCAGATGCGGTAATTTGTATGGAAAGTGCACTGCAATACTATGGTTATACAGACCGAACACCAGCCGCTTGGTGTCTTGCTGTTGATAAGCATTCCACAAAGTCAAGATTTAATATTGAATATCCAATTGTAAAACCGCATTACATTCCCCAAGAGCAAATGGTTCTTGGAGTAGAAACAGTAAAGATTGAAGATACAGAGCTAAAGATTTTTAATAAGGAACGTGTAATTTGTGATTGTTTAAGGCAAGAGAATAAAATGGATGTGGAAATTTTTAATAAATCAATACAAGCATATATAAAAGACCCAAAGAAAAATGTTGCTCGTTTGATGGAATATGCAAAGAAACTACGAACAGAGAATAAAGTTCGTAAAATTATGGGGGTATGGTTGTGAAAGATGTAGCAGTGTCTGTATTGGCACGTTTAAAAAATCAGGCAAAAGAAAATGGATTAAGTTATCAGATGTGTTTACAGTTATTTTGCCAAGAGGAATTTTTAAGAAAGTTATCATTGTCACGATACAACAATAATTTTATACTAAAGGGTGGTTTTTTCATTTATACTCTCACTGAATTTCAAAGCAGGGCAACACAAGATATCGATTTTCTGATGTGTCAACTTTCAAATAATATAGATAAAGTGAAAACTATTATGGAAGAGATTAGTCATGTTGCTACAGTGAATGACTATATTACAGTTGAAGTACTGAATGCTGAAATGATAACGCCAGATAAAGAATATCAAGGAATATCCATAAAATTTGTTGGTCATATTAAGCAAGTGAGAGTACCATTTTCAATTGATATAGGAATTGATGACGTAATCGTACCAAAAGCAGTAAAGAGAAGGATTAAAACAAGATTAGCAGATTTTGACGCACCAGAAATTTATACATATTCATTGGAGAGTACTATAGCTGAAAAATTCGATTCCATACTAAAACGTATGGAGGCTACAAGTCGAATGAAAGATTTTTTTGATATCTACTATTTGTCTAATATATTTGATTTTGAGGGACGTAAGTTGCAGGAAGCTGTGTGGAAAACTATACAACATCGAGGAACAGCATATGAAACAAACTATTTCGAGCGTATTGCCGATTTTGAAAATAATTCCTTTTTGTTGGCACAATGGATGAGGTTTCAGCCCTCTATGCAAATGCAATTGCCAGAATTTAAAGTTATTTTATATCGAATAAAAGAGTTTCTACAACCAGTATTTGAATCGTTAATACTAGAAAGAGAGTTTTTTATGGAGTGGTCTGCTGAACAAAAAAAGTGGTTGGAATGGATTGTTGAAAAGACTCTCGAAAAATGACCCACGCTCATACGGCACTTTTGGGTGAGAAAATAGCCTTGCTAAAAATGATAATATTATAAAATGAGATTGATATATAAGATTGTTCAAAAAATATATAAAAAATACGTAATATGAATTTTGAATTGCAAAAAATAAGATTATACTATTGTGCTTTATTAAAAATGTAGTATACTATAAGTAGAATAAGTTAAAAAAGCAGATTACGAAGTAGAGGGGGAGATTACCATGACGAAGTATGTTGAGAATGTAAATACGTATCTATCAGAGATGAAAATCAAACAGACTTTCATAAGTCTTAAATCAGGTATTGAAACAAGTAAATTGTCTAGGATTTTGACAGGAGCGCAAGATATTAATGCAACGGATATGGAAAGAATCGCAACTGCTTTAGGGCAAAAGGTAGAATATTTTTTGTCACAAGATTTCTATGTGCCGAGTCTTGATAACGCAATGGTTGCAGAAGTTGCGTTCTATGCAGGAAATCCTAGCAAGCAGCAGGAATCTTTCGCAATGAAATTGGTAGATTTGATAGAGAATGTAGATGAAGTATTGGGCGCAAAAGACAGGTTTATGAAAGCGATAATGGAGTGATTTTATGAAGTTTGAACGTTTTAAAAAAATAATAGAATATAATCATGAGCATCAAAATGAACTTGCAGAAAAAGTGCGTAATTTTTATTTGCAGATGAATTTCGATTATGAAAAAGAAGTTTTGAATTTGATGAGAATCGTAAAACCATTATTCAATGAAAAGAAGTATTTTGTAATGGAGATACCATTTAAAGATAGGGAGATTGGTGCGATTTGTTATAAAAGTGATAGCTTTGGCTATACATTTCTTAATTCTGCATTGCCAAAAGTAAAGGTTAATTTTGCATTGGCACATGAAATCTACCATGTACTCTATCAAAAAGACTTGGCGAAGAAGAAAGTAGATATCTATATAAGTGAACAATATTTAGAACAAAAAGAGGAATTATCAGCGAATCTTTTTGCAGGAATATTATTGATGCCGACACCAAGTTTCACAGAGATGTTTCGTAGATTCAGTAATGAGCAGACAGTGGGTGATTCCTATATAACGATTATCGCTAAATTAATGAGTTGTTTTGAAGTGCCATATATGTCTGTTGTTATAAGGTGCTATGAACTTGGCTTGCTACCAGACGGAGAAACATTGCAAATGTTATTAGACACAGATGCTAAAACAATAGAAGAGATGTTTACCCAGTTATGGTTAAACGAAGAAATCTTATATCCAACGAAGAGAGATAATTATAAAAGATTAGAGCAGATTGTAACCGATGTGGGTATGAGATGTGTAAAGGAAGAGATTCTCGATGACAGAACGATAGAAAAAGTATTGAAAAATATGAAGAAAATCTATAATGAAATACGGGGGTAGTTTATGGACAAAGGATATAAAGAAACTCCCGATAATTTTTCAGAGATAGAACCATATGTAATTACGGAAAAAGAAAGTATTATAAGTAGTATTATTAAAGCAAAGAGATGTTATTTTTATGATACCTGTGCCTTTAGAAATCATATGTTGATACCAAATCCAGAGCTGATATATGAGTATATAGAACAGACAGCTGGTATCGTGATTATAACAAGATGTATTATTATGGAATTGTGTTCTGGTGATAGTAGATTGTGGAAGGAACATATTGCATATATACAAAAGATGAACCAATACGGAATAAGGGTTCTTGTATTGTATGAAGAAGATATGGTTCAAGTTTTGAAAGCATGTTATTCTGATATGTTAGCAATAAACAAAATGTTGTCTTTGGCAATAAGGTGCGTAAAAAGTAAAGCTGGTACAATAGAGAAAACTTTGAATCGTAATCCTAACTTAACAAAGGAGCTGTTTCATGATAGTTCAAATAGGGATAGCTATTTTGCAGAAAGGTTATTTCAAGCGATAAGAGATAATAAAAGTTCGAAGGATAATTTAGGGGAAGAACTGATTGCAGTTTGTGTGCATTTACTTGCGAACATAAGAGAAGTTGAGCCATTCAAATATATGGTTTTTACAGACGATAAAGGGGCTATCGCAATTCTTGGGAAAGCAATGCAGAATGTAGAGAAATACATAGGAATGAAATGCATCTCTGCATTAACAACATCAAAGTTATGTTGGCTTATGAAAGAAAAGAACATTGTTTTGTTAGAGAATGAGATTACGGATATCTTATCGGCTGGTAATTGTAGGGATAGTATGAAAGTGTATTGCTCAGAAATGTATGAACTTGCACCTAGTGAAAAAAGTATGAGTATTGCAGAATTTGCACGGAAGATCATGGAAGAGAATATTAGAGTGTATTCTTAAAGGCAGAACTTGCATCTGAAGATGGGAATTCGAGCTATTGAATAAAAACTATAGGAGGGAAGCAAATAAGAAGTTATAGAGGTGACAAAATGGAAAAACTCTTTTTTGATGTGACACAAAACGATAATTGTATAAGTGTTTTTACAAAAGATGCAGAGGTTTTACAGGCGGGAACAACTATATATTCCATGCCTATAAAAGATAAAAATGATGAATATCAGAAATTTGCGGATTGTTATGATATTCATTTTATATTTGATGATTATATTGCAAGTATTGATTTTTATACCATTCCTCGTGTTGATATTATGGCAATAGACAGTCAAGGGGGATATATAGGAACTGTCGGCGGAATGTCAGATATGGAAAGTGATATGCCAATCTGTTACATAGACAGAGATAGTAAAGTTTTTTGGCTAGCCAAAAATTTCAAAGAATTTTTGAAGAACTGTAAGAATTGGAAAGAGCAATTGAAACCTTATGATAAAATAGAATTATTTACTTCGAAGGAAGAAGCACAAAGGAAATATGAATTTGTGGATATTCACGCTTGACATGTATAAATAGTTTTAGCTGTAAGAATGTCAAATACAAATTTAGCTACCTAAGCAAAGCCGTAACGTTAAATCCGTCACGGCTTTTTCTGATTCCATTGGTTGTGAACAGTAATATTAAGTAATTGTAAATATTAATAATTAATAGTAGATAGAGTTAGACAGAAAAACATTTCTATATTATACTAAAACTTGAAGGAAGATTTTCGGATCGTAATATTGATTTAGAATGGCGATGTTTCAAGAATAATAGAACAAACGAGTGTGATAGCGTTTACAATTAATTATCGATATTCTTTGACTTGGAAGGAGTATATTAAACATGATGGTAATAGCAACAATGACAATTAACGACTACGATGAACTAAGACAACTATGGTTAAATACACCGGGTATGGGATTGAATGAGATTGATGATTCAAGAGAAGGCATAGCAAGATATCTAAAGAGAAATCCAACAACATGTTTTATTGCGAGAGAGGAAGGTCAGTTAGTTGGAAGTATACTAAGTGGGCATGATGGCAGGCGAGGTTATATCTATCATACAGCGGTTGCAGTCGAGGCAAGAAAGCAAGGAGTAGGAAGTGCTTTGGTTGAATATATGATAGAGGCATTAAAAGAGGAAGGAATTACAAAAGTAGCATTATTAGCGTTTGCGAACAATGAATTAGGAAATGCATTCTGGGAATCGCAAGGATTTACGTTAAGAGATGATATTGTGTATCGTAATAAAGAAATTGTAAGGTTAGAGAAGATAGAGATTTAGAAGATAGATATTGTAAACTAATACATAATATATTATGATAGTAATGTTGTGAAGTATTGAAGTAGAATGGATAATCTAAGACAGGAATAAATTTTATCATTCTATCTAAGTATTTCTTGCAAAATGTATGATGTAATTGGAAGAACACAATACAAGGCAGTCATTAATTATAATAAAATAAGGATAAGCAAATGCAAATGAATATAAATAACAATAATAAAAGATATTACTGTAAAAAACAAAGTAAACCAATCAGTGGTGTTGTTTGCGTACCAGGTTCAAAGAGTATGACGAATCGTGCCTTACTTATGGCGACATTATCAAAGGAGGATTCCAAGCTAAGTGGTGTATTATTTAGTGAGGATTCAAGACATTTTCTTATGTGTCTTGAGCAGTTAGGTTTTAATCTGCAGATAGATGAAGAAGCGAAAACGGTTGTAATGCAAGGAACAGGGGGAAATATTCCAAACAAGACAGGAACTATAAATGTGGGAAGTGCAGGTACAGCAGCAAGGTTTTTAACGGCATTGCTTGCGTTATCCGATGGGGAATATGTAATTGACTGTTCTGACCAGATGAAGAAGAGACCAATGCAGCCGTTATTTGAAGCGTTGACAGAGATGGGAGCTTCCTTTACATTTCTTGATAAAGAAGGTTTCTTACCAGCGAAAGTAGTTGGTAATGGTGGAACTTGCAAGGATGTAACAATGGATATCAGCAAGAGCACACAATTTTTAAGTGCATTGCTTATGGTTGCACCTCTTACGAAAAATGGTCTTAATATAAAGATAACAAGTGAGAAAAAAGACGGAGCGTATATCCGTATAACAACAAAGATGATGGAACAGTTTGGAGCGCATGTAGATTTTGATGGAGAAGTCTATAACGTTGCAGGTGGCCAAGAAGTTGTTGTTGGTGACTATTATATAGAGCCCGATGTATCTGCGGCATGTTATTTTTATGCAATTGCAGCATTACTTGGTGGTACGATTACCGTTAAAAATGTATTCTATACTTCTATGCAAGGGGATATGAAATTCCTTGATGTATTGAAGGTATTAGGATGTAAGGTAGAAGAAAAAGAAAACGGCATTCAAGTTACTGGACCAAAAGATGGTGTTTATGAAGGTATTGATGTGAATATGAATGACTTCTCAGACCAAACGATGACAATGGCAGCAGTAGCGGCATATGCAACGACACCAACAATAATCCGTAATGTTGGTCATATCCGTTTACAGGAATGTAATCGTATGGCGGCAATTGTGAATGAGCTTACACGAGTTGGAATTCATTGCGAAGAGGAAGGTGACAACATAAAGATAACACCAACGCAAGTGAAACCAGCGGTCATTGAAACTTACGAAGATCATCGAATTGCTATGGCATTTTCTTTATTAGGATTAAAGAGTGAAGGAATTGTGATTGCTGATCCAGATTGTTGTAAGAAAACATTTGAAGAATATTTTGAAGTGTTAGATGCATTGTTAGAAGAGAATAGGGGCGTATAATGGAACACTATAAATTTTCGCAAAATGAACAATGTGAATACTTTCCTTGTCATAAGACGGATAATCCAGAGCAATTCAATTGCCTATTTTGCTACTGTCCATTATATGCATTAAAAGATAAATGTGGTGGGAATTTTCGATACAATGAAAAAGGAATTAAAGATTGTACAAACTGTTTGAAACCACATAGTGAGAATGGATATGAACATATCATGTCACATATAAAAGATGTTTTAGAGTTAGGACGATGTTAATAAAGTTATAAAGAACAGAAAGAAAAGGGTATGAATATGGGGAAAGAGCAGGAAAATGAGCTAGAAATATCGCAGCAAGTAATAGTAGAAGGCGAAGAGACTAAAACGGAGAATATAGAACAAAATAGTAAAGAACAAGTACAGGAAGAAATACAAGACGAAATAAATAATGAAAATGAAAAACCAGAAGAAAAGAAAAAAGGTGGTTTTCTAAAAGAACTTTTAGTCTATGTATGTATATTTTTAGTGTTGTGGAAAATTGTACCTACCTTTATTATAGAGCGGACGATTGTAGAAGGAACATCTATGACAAATACATTACAAGATGAGGAGCAATTACTTGTTGAAAAAGTATCCTATCGTTTCTCAGATCCAAAACGTTTTGATATTGTAATTCTTATGCCTTATGGAGACGATGTTGATGAGTATTTTGTAAAGAGAGTAATCGGATTACCAGGTGAGACAATTCAAATCATAGATGATGAAATCTATATTAATAATACTCTTTTAGATGAATCCTATGGTAGAGAACCAATTCGAGATGCTGGAATTGTGAGCGAACCACTAACGCTTGGTGAAGATGAGTATTTTGTGATGGGAGACAATAGAAATTACAGTATTGATAGTCGTGATGAAGCGATAGGGCCAATTACCCGAAATCTTATTAAAGGGAAGGCTGTATTAAGAATATGGCCAATCAACAAGTTTGGTACGATTAAGTAGTTTTGATTGAATAGTGACAATTATTCTGAATGAAATTTTTTTAAAAAGAATCCTTTATAATAAAAGTAAATTATGCTATAATGTGAGAAATAATAAGAAAAGACAGATTCAATGGTGAATAAAAACATCGAGGAATCTGTCTTTTTTTGTGCTTTGTGTTATAAAGGAAATTTCAAGGTGACAGTTGCACCTTTACCTAGAGCACCTGTTATAGAGACAAAACCACCATGACGTTTCATAATACGAGCAACAATAGCTAATCCAACACCAGAACCTTCGAATTCCTCTTTCGTGTGAAGACGTTCGAATACATGAAATAATTTATTACTATAATTTGAATCAAAACCGACACCATTATCTTGGATTGTAATTACATGAAAATGTTGTTGTAGTTCATAATGGATTTGAATGGAGGCAGTGGCTTGCGTTCTGGTGAATTTTATTGCATTTCCAATTACATTTTGAGCAAGTAATGCAAGCAAGGAAGAGTCACCTTGAACAACTGGAAGAGTGTCTTGTGTAACAGTAATAGAGCGTTTTCCTTCAAGAAGAAGGAGTTCGCTAATTGTAGTTTGAAAAAGTGTATTTAGATTAACTTTATCAAGGCTACAAGGGAGAGCTGTCATCTTTGAAAAATCAAGAAGTCGTTCAATCATAAGTATTACTTGATCACATTTGTTATGTAATCGAGATATAATTTCTTCTTGCGAGGGGGAAACAGGAGAATCTAATTGATCTCCTAACATAAAACAAAGTTGATTAATAACTTGCAAAGGCGATTTTAAATCATGAGAAACAGAGTGACAGAACTGATCAAGTTCTTTGTAAGCGTGAGTTAATTCAAGAGATTGTGTAACGATTTTAACGTGTGTATTAACTCTGGCTAAAAGCTCTCTAGCATGATACGGTTTTACTACATAATCGGTAGCACCACATTCAAATCCTCGCTGTATACTTTCTTCGTGATTACTACTTGTCATGAAGATAATGGCAATATGTTTGTAATCAGGATTTTCTTTTATCATACGGCACACTTCATAACCTGATAAATCAGGCATGTTTATATCTAAGAGAATTAATGTTGGCATCTTAATTTCGATTTGTTTTAGAGCAGAGTAGCCATTGTGGGCAGCACGAATTGTATAGTTGCATTGCTTTAGAATAGCACTTGCCATAAGGATATGTTCAGGGGTGTCATCTACAATAAGTATATTGATTTCAGAAGCATTTGGTTGCATAGTTTTCTCCTTTGAATTATTAGTAAATTATCGTTATTATACCGTAACATAGAAAGGATTACAAATATGAAAAAAAGAATTTTTAGTCAAATAGTAATTAATAGTGTAATTTATCTTACTATGTGTATTGCGATATTCATGGCTCTTGATAGCGCTGTTAATATAAGGGCTTGTGTGGTTTTGGAGAAGAAGATTAGTGAAAAGAAGGCTGTTTGTGAAGAGTTGGCACAGATTTTATATGATACGAGTAACTATCTTACAGAAGAGGTAAGAAGATTTGTTGTTACAAAGGATATCACGCATCTGAATAATTATTGGGAAGAAGTCAATGTTAAATGTAAGCGAGAATATGTAATTCAGGAATTAGAGAAAATGGATTTGCCATTTGAAGAATGTAGATATCTGAATGTAGCAAAAGAAAATTCGGATTTGTTGATTTATACAGAGACACGAGCGATGCGTCTTGTGGCAGATTATATGGGGATTGAAGACGAACAAGTACCTTATGAGGTTCGAGAATACATTTTGAATATTGTTGAGAAGGAGATGGGGAAAGAGGAAAAGTTAAATACTGCAATGGAGTTGTTGTTTAGCAATCAATACACATTTGAAAGGGATACGATTATTAATAATATTGAGAAATTTCAAGACAAGTTACAAGCGCGTTTGACAAGTGAAACAAATGACGCTTGGGAGCAGACTTGGAGAGCTATTCGTATACATATTGTACTACTATTATGTATACTCGTGTTGCTTGTTGTAATTTTAGTGATTTTCTATCGTTTGGTAGTGAGACCTGTTGAAGTGTATTCACAAGAGTTAGAGACATTGGATTTTCAGATGGAGTCACCATTGATACCACAAGGAACAAGGGAAATGCATCTTTTTGCAGAGTCCTTTAATCATGTGTATAGAAAAATGCTTGATGCAAACAAGGCAAAGAGTGAATTCCTAGCTTCGATGAGTCATGAGATTCGTACTCCACTTAATTCCATTATTGGATATGAATATCTGCTAAGTGAGACAGCGATGAATAATACACAAAGAGAGTATATGAATAATATAAAAAATGCATCAAAACATTTGCTTAGTACAATTAATAATATATTAGATTTTTCAAAATTAGAAGAACAGAAAATGAAACTAGAGCAAGCCGATTTTAATTTAAGAAAAGCGATAGAAGAAGTCTATGAGGTAAATCGATACAAAGCAGAGCAAAAGGGGCTTTATTTTGAATTTCATGTAGAAGAAGAGCTGTTTTTGTCTGTAAGAGGTGATAGAGGAAAATTAATTCAGATTGTGGGTAATCTGCTTGGAAATGCAATTAAGTTTACTTTGCATGGTGGGATTAGAATTCATGTAGAAACTGAATCGAGAGAAGAATTATTACTGTGTCATATTCATGTGAAAGATACGGGAATTGGAATTAAAGAAGAGGATAGAGCGAGAATCTTTGACTCCTTTGAACAATCAAGTGCAAGAATAGCAAGTGAATTTGGAGGTTCTGGGCTTGGGCTTAGTATTTGCAAAAAATTATGCGAGTTAATGGGTGGCGAGATTGATGTGGTTAGTGAGGAGGGGAAGGGAAGTATATTTTCTGTTCATATTCCATTTGAGTATGTAGAAGTTAGGGAGAAACAAACTGAATCAGAGGAGGAAAAAGGGAAGGAAGCATGTACACCAGAGAGAATGAATAAAGATTTTTCTACAAAAAGAGTGTTACTCGTAGAAGATAATGAGATAAATCGAATTATGGAAAGAGAGATTTTGTTAGGATTTCAATTCGAGGTAGAAACTGCCTGCAATGGTGAAGAAGCAGTTTCCTTAGCCAACGAATTGAAATATGATTTGATATTAATGGATTTAAGAATGGGAAAAATGAGTGGATATGAAGCGGCAGCTAGAATTCGTGAGGGTGGAATCAATCAAACAAGTTTAATTATTGCATTAACAGCAGATGCAGAAGAGAATGCATTGAAAAAAGCACATGAAGCGGGCATGGATGATTATCTTCTAAAACCGCTGAACATATCAGAATTTCAGGCTAAGATAAGGAGGTATCTAAGAAGTGACAGTAGTGAAAAGCATGTGGATACAGAGAAAAAGGAAATAAAAGAAATGCAGATTGATAAAGCTATAAAGAAAAAAATATTCAAGCGATTTATAACAGAACATGATTCCACATTTGAAGAATTATATCAAGCGATCAATCAAAAAGAAAAAAGGAAGTCGTTAGATTACCTGCATATGTTAAAGGGAGTAGTCCGAACAATAGGTTATATGGAATTGGGAAACCAATTAGAAACCGTAGAAGAGCAAGTAAAAAAGGAACTATATAACCAAGAGGAAATAGACATACTAAAAGAGCAACATAGAAATATGAAAGAGGATATAGAAACGAAATTAATAGAGCTTAGAATGGAAGATGTGCAAGAGGAAGAAGTGACTGGTGATACTACAGATGTAGAACTGATAATTACTGAATTACTAGATGGGTTAAGGGAAGCGGATGTCGAAGTGTTACAACTGTTTGAGGAGAATAAACAGCAGTTGAACATGTATCTAGGCACAGAAGGATTCGAAGAATTTGCAGAGGTGTTAGAGCAGTTTCAGTTTGATAGGGCTTATGAGATATTAAAAGGGGTACTAGTAAGGAATTATATGTAAAGTTATTTGAGGGTATTATGAGAGTCGCTGAAAATAATAGCACAGCTCTACCCCTTATACTCAGCGGACTACACAGCCCAGTAGAAGTATTTTCAGACATGTCATAGTATATTCCAATTAAGAAGTAGTTAGATGTGTAGCGTGTTTGGTGTTATAGTACGCCAGCGAAGAAGCCACGAAAACATAAAAAGTTTTGCATTGAAAAGAAAGGAGCAACAAGCCATGTATGATATTTTGTTTGTAGATGATGACGAAGCAATCGGGTTTATTGTTTCGAATTATGGACTATGGAAAGAGAGCAATTACCGAATTCGTGCGATGGCAGGCAATGGAAAGCAGGCGATTGAATTATTAGAGAAGAACGAATATGACCTTGTGATTACAGATATACGAATGCCTGTAATGGACGGGCTTGATTTGATACGTTACATACGGAGTAAAAAGAAGAATATATGTGTAATGCTAGCAAGTACTTATAACGATTTTGAATATGTAAGGGAAGGGCTGCGACTAGGAGCAATTGAATATATAGAAAAGCCATTTACAGAGGAGAAATTAAAGAAAGCACTGGAATATGCAACACGGTTTTTTGAGGAGCAAGAACAGAGAATAGTAGAGCCATTTGAGATTGAATATTTGATAACAGAGGAGATAAAGAAGGAGTGTTTCAATCAGATTTTATGGGAGAAGACGACAAAGAGTGTAGTGATTTCTGACTGGTTAGAGGGGGCAAAGAGAACGGTAAATGCATCGTCAGAATTTATGGCTTCCTTATTGACGAAATTATTACAGCAAGTGTGGGAGGAAATAATAAAATTATATCCATGGATAGGTTATCTGGAAAGTATGGACATTCGAATCGCACCAAAGGACTATGAAAAGCAATATGAGATTGTTATGGATGAATGTACGGCATGTTTAAGAAAATATCAGTTGAAAAAGCCTGATCAAATTGTAAATCAAGCCTGTGAAATTATATACGCACATTGTTTGGAAGATAACGTTATGGAACAATTAATAGAGGAAATTGAACTAAGTAAGGACTATATTGGAAAGCTGTTTCGAAGTAGTGTAGGAATGACTTTAAATGAATATTTAACTGTGATAAAAATGGAGGAAGGGAAGAAATTCTTAAAGGATACAAACATGAAAGTGTATGAAATTAGTGAAAAATTAGGGTATAGTACAGTGGACTATTTTACAAGATTATTTCGAAATTATACAGGGAGTACACCGATGCAGTATAAAAAAACAAGTGGTCTAATAGTAGACAAATAAAAGGCATATGTCAACGGTATATATCTTAGGAAACCGGATATGAGAGAGTAAGATGTTGCTCAAATAACAATGAATTCCGAAATTATAGGGTATAATTCCGAAATTGTAGGGTTTTATTTTGGATTTATATCAAGTATGATTTCAATATCACAAAAACAGAATAACATGTAGCGATGACAAAGCCGTCTGACTAGAGCAATCTAGCTGGACGGCTTTTCTGTTTTTATAAAGAAGGGAGAATAGATTATGAGAAAATTTTGGAAGAAACAATTAGCGGTAGTATTAGGATTAGCAATGATGACATCGTTAGTAGGATGTGGTGGTGCTATTTCAGAAGCAACAAAGAGTGATAAGGATTCACAAACAAGCGAGACAAATGCAGATCAATCTTCGACACAAGATGGAGATACCATCAAAGTTGGTATTCTTCATTCGTTAAGTGGAACAATGGCAATTAGTGAAACAAGTGTTAGAGATGCGGAGTTATTAGCAATAAAGGAAATCAATGCAGCAGGTGGTGTACTCGGAAAACAAATCGAATATGTCATTGAAGATGGTGCTTCGGATAATGCAACATTTACAGAGAAAGCACAAAAGCTTTTACTAGATGATAAAGTGGCAACGGTATTTGGTTGTTGGACATCGGCAAGTAGAAAAGCAGTATTACCAGTGTTTGAAGGAAACAACGGATTGCTTTGGTATCCGGTTCAATACGAAGGTCAAGAATCTTCACCAAACATTTTTTACACTGGAGCTGCTCCAAACCAACAAATCGTTCCAGCAATTGAATATTTAGCAGAGAACTATGGTAAGAAAGTATTCTTAATTGGTTCGGATTATGTATTCCCTCGTACTGCTAATGCAATTATTAAAAAGCAAGCAGAAGCACTTGGACTTGAAGTTGTTGGTGAAGAATACACACCAATGGGTCATACAGAATATTCAACAATTATCAATAAGATGAAACAAGCAGAACCAGACTTCGTATTCAATACATTAAATGGTGATTCCAACGTAGCATTTTTCAAACAATTCAAAGATGCAGGAATTACGGCAGATGATATTATGACATGTTCGGTATCCATTGCAGAAGAAGAAATTTCAGGTATTGGTGCACCTTACCTAGAAGGACACCTTGTTTCATGGAACTACTATCAAACAACAGATACTCCTGAAAATGAAAAGTTCGTAGCAGCATACAAAGCAGAGTATGGTGAAAACAGAGTAACCGATGATCCAATTGAAGCAGGTTACAACGCCGTTTACTTATGGGCAGCCTCAGTAGAAAAAGCAGGTTCAACTGATGTTGATGCAGTAAAGGCAGCAGCAAAAGGAATTACATTCCAGGCACCAGAAGGGTTAGTAACGATTGATGGAGAGAACCAACATATCTACAAACCAGTTCGTATTGGTATGATTAATGCGGCAGGATTAATCGATGAAGTATGGAGTACATCAGAAGCAGTGAAACCAGATCCCTACCTAAAAGGATATGAATGGGCGGCTGGATTATCAACTGAGCAATAATGGTATGTGAAGTAGTGAATACCTACATAAAATATTCACAGTATTAGCAGGTAATGGAGTTTAAGAGTTTACAAAAGAAATTAGAGAATTATGGAGCTGTTGTAAAACAAGTATAAATTACAACATCCAGTAATATTTTCAACGGATATCACTGGATGTTGTAAAAAAATTAAAAGTGCAACACAACAGCTCATTCATAAAAAAAGCAGTATGATAGCTCAAGGAAGGAGTCTATATCAATATGGAAACATTAATTATGCAATTATTTAATGGTATCAGTGTCAGTTCTATTTTATTATTAGCGGCAATCGGACTTGCGATTACATTTGGATTAATGGGTGTTATTAATATGGCACATGGGGAATTTATTATGATTGGAGCGTATACCACTTATGTAATTCATAATATTTTCAAAGCATATGTACCCGCTAAATATTTTGATATGTATTGCTTCGTTGCGATTATCATGTCGTTTGTAGTAGCTGCAATCTTTGGCTTGGTTTTAGAAAGACTTGTTATCAGACATCTATATGGAAGAGCAGCAGACAGTCTTTTGGTAACATGGGGTGTCAGCCTAATTCTTCAACAGTTAGCGAGAACGATTTTTGGATCACCAAATGTAGCAGTTGTTGCACCATCGTTTTTAGAAAACAGTGTAAAGATGACAAACATCATCTCATTACCATATAAGAGAGTATTTATCTTAGTGTTAGCGATTGTTTGTATTGTTGGAGTGTACTTTTTAATGTATAAATCAAGACACGGTAGAAATATTCGTGCTGTTATGCAGAATCGTACCATGGCGGCAAGTTTGGGAGTTAATACAAAACGTATCGATGCAGGAACATTTGCAATCGGTTCTGGTTTGGCAGGGCTTGCAGGTTGTACATTATGCTGGCTTGGTTCGATTGGGCCAACACTTGGAACAAACTATATCGTAGATACGTTTATGACCGTAGTAGTTGGTGGAGCAGGAAGTATTATTGGAACGATATTTGGAGCAGCCTTCATTGGAATCTTTGGAACAACATTTGAATTCTTAACGAATGCGTCAATGGGTAAAGTTTTAGTATTCGGTTGTATCGTATTGATTCTTCAATTCAGACCAAAAGGAATCTTTAGTGTGAAAAACCGTTCGTTGGAAGATTAGGAGGGATTATCGATGAAACAGATAAAGAGTAAGGATAGGAAGATATCATTTAACTCCATATTAGCCATAGTACTATTTCTTATATTAGCTACGATGCCACTATATATGTCTATGTTTCGTGTGAGTTTATTTGGGAAATATATGTGTTTTGCAATTGTTGCAATCGGCCTTGATATGATATGGGGATATACAGGAATATTAAGTCTTGGTCATGGAGTGTATTTTGGTTTAGGTGCGTATTGTATGGCAATGTATCTGAAATTACAAGCATCTGGTGGTGGAATACCTGATTTTATGACATGGAGTGGTGTGTCAAAGTTACCTGTGGTTTGGAAGTTGTTCAAAAATCCAGCCGTTGCGATGATTCTTGTTATTGCAGTACCCGTAGTATTAGCGGTTATTATTGGTTACTTAACATTCTTAAACCGTATTAAAGGTGTTTACTTTTCCATCTTATCGCAGGCACTGGCAATGATTTTGGCGGTATTGCTTGTTGGTAGTCAAGGCTTCACAGGTGGTTCAAATGGTCTTACGAATTTTACAACCGTATTTGGTCAGAGTTTGAATGCACCTAAGACAAAATTAGCGATATTCTATATTACATTACTTGTATTAATTGCAATCTTTCTATTGTGCAAGTTTTTAACGAATCGCCGTATCGGTAAAGTATTTATTGCGATTCGTGATGGTGAGAATAGAGCGAGGTTCACAGGATATAATCCGGCTGTTTATAAAGTGTTCGTTTATGCGTTATCCGCTGCAATTGCTGGAATAGCAGGAGCTCTCTATGTAACACAGGTTGGTATTATTACACCGAATGAAGTTGGTATCACTCCTTCCGTTGAGATGGTTATCTGGGTTGCGATTGGCGGAAAAGGTACTTTAATCGGAGCAATCCTTGGAGCGTTGGTTGTAAATGGATTCAAGACAGTTGCCAGTGAAAACTTCCCTGAGATGTGGAATTATTTTATCGGTATCATATTCGTAGTTGTTATTCTTTGGCTACCGGGTGGTCTTCTGAGTATAAAGGAGTTACCAGCAAAGCTAAAAAACAAATTCGCAAAAAAATCATATGAGGAGGAAGAAGCATGTTAGCAGAAAGTAAACCAATTCTTAGTATAGAAGATATCAGTATTAAATTCGGAGATTTTACCGCAATTAAGAATGTATCAACGACTGTAAATGAAAATGAAGTTCGCTTCTTCATTGGCCCAAATGGTGCAGGTAAGACAACTATTTTAGATGCTATCTGTGGAAAGAATAAGATTTCAGATGGTCGGATTATATTTGATGGGGAACATGAATTATCTGATTTGAAGGAACATGTAATTGCCAATATGGGTGTAGGAAGAAAGTTTCAAGCACCTAGTGTATTTAACGGAATTACCATTGAAGAAAATATTGAGCTTGCAACGGCAAGAAAACATAGTATCTATTCGACTACATTTCTTAGATTATCCAAGGAAAAAAGAGACTATATGAATTACGTATTGGAGTTCATTGGTCTACAAGATAAGAGATTTGATTATCCAACCAGACTTTCTCATGGAGAAAAACAATGGCTAGAAATCGGTATGTTGTTAGCGGCTAGACCAAAACTGATGCTACTAGATGAACCCGTAGCAGGTATGGGCAGAAAGGAAACGGATAAGACAGCAGAACTGCTACACAAAATCAAAAAGGAATGTTCAATCATTGTCGTTGAACATGATATGCAGTTTGCGAAAGAAGTATCGGACAGTGTAACCGTATTCCACGAAGGGGAAGTATTAGATGAAGGTACGATGGATTCCGTACAACAAAATCAAAAGGTAATTGACGTGTATCTTGGACGTGGAGGTGAGAAATAATGCTGATACTTGATAATCTACATGCTACATATGGCGAAGGTTTGGTTTTACGTAATGTTAATTTGGAAGCGTTAAAAGGGAAAGTAACGTGCCTTGTTGGAAGAAATGGTGCAGGAAAAACGACGACGTTAAAGTCGATTATGGGGCATATGGATAACCCGAAAGGTGACATCATATTAGAAGAAAAAAGTATTATGACAATGCCACCTTATGCAAGAGCGAAGGCGGGAATTGGGTATGTACCGCAGGGAAGAGAAATCTTCTTACAACTTACTGTTGAAGAAAATCTGTTAATTGGATTAGAAGCAAAGAAGGATAAGAGCAGTACGACGATACCAGAAGAAATCTTTACAACATTTCCGATTCTTAAGGAATTCCTACATAGAAAAGGTGGGGATTTATCTGGTGGGCAGCAACAACAGCTTGCAATTGCAAGAGCGATTATTGCTGAACCGAAAGTTTTGATTTTAGATGAACCGACAGAAGGTATTCAACCGTCTATTATTCAGGAAATCGGTCGGGTTATTACAAAGCTAAAATCAGATATGGCGATTCTGATTGTGGAGCAGTATTTAGAGTTTGTGCTTGAAATTGCAGATTACTGCTATGTTATGGAAAACGGAAGAATCATTATGGAGGGCAAACCAGACGAACTTGATCAAGAGGCGCTTCAGGCTACTATGTCGTTATAAAGGAGAGTCAAGTGCCAAAAGGTTATTTTAGCTTTGAGAAGAATACTAAGGAATATTTATTCATTTGAAGCTAATGAGGGGTACTTGTGTATGAGATGTTATTGAAGCAAAACGTTGAAGTATCTTGAAGCCTCTTCGTTGGAGCTCTATAGCACGAAACACGCTACACACCTAAGAACTTCTAAGTGTGTACAGAGAGATATCAAATGGTTACGGAAACGCTCTCGATTCGGCATCCTGCCTCAGCTCGAGCTGGCTCGGCGTCCATGCCTCGCCTTCCTAGGTTATCAATGTACACACTAAGAAATTCTATAGGTGTTTCGCTACCGTTTCTTAGCTATACAACTCCAACAAAGAGGCGGATTAAGGTAATGTCGTTTTGCTTATTAACTTTATAGAAACACAAGTACTTGTAGGTTGTTGAATGAATAATTAAATATTCCTTAGTATTCTATTCAACTTTAACGATAACCTTTTGGCACTTGAAACACAGTTTGGTAATGAAGGAATATTTGAGACAAAGAGAATCTTGTGATTTTCAAAATAAATGAATTGGTAGCAAGTGGAATGAAAAATAGTAGAATAAAAAAATAGTAGAAAGAGAGGATTCAATTATGCGATTAACACCAAAGGAACAGGAAAAGTTGATGCTTCATTTTGCTGGAGAGCTTGCGGCGAAGCGTATGGCTCGTGGCGTGAAGTTGAATTATGTTGAGGCAATTGCATATATTAGTTCGGAATTGTTAGAGATGGCTAGAGATGGGAAAGATGTTGTGGAGTTGATGCAGCTTGGGACGAAATTATTGACTTGTGATGACGTTATGGTTGGAGTTGCAGAGATGATTCATGAAGTGCAAGTGGAAGCCACATTCCCTGATGGTACGAAGTTAGTGACGGTGCACAATCCGATTCAGTCGGCTAGTAATGTGGGGATTGGTGCGGTTCTTCCGCTTGATCGAGAGATTGTATTGAATGAGGGAAGAGTACAAAAGGAGATTATGGTTGCAAATGTGGGGGATCGTCCGATTCAGGTTGGTTCGCATTTTCATTTCTTTGAAGTGAATAAGTTGCTTTCGTTCGAACGTGAGGAAGCGTTTGGCTTTCGTCTTGATATTCCTTCTGGTACGAGTGTTCGCTTTGAACCAGGAGAGAAGAGAACGGTTAATTTAGTGGAACTTGGTGGCAAAAAGACCGTGTATGGTTTGAATGATTTGACTTGTGGAAGTGTTACGGAGGAAGATAAGGGAAAGGCGTTACAGGTGGCTAAATCAAAGAGTTTTATCTAGAAAATTATTTTAATGATTTTTGGTAATTGCGAAACTCTCAATATACTTGCCTGCTTCTTGATTCACGTACATTAACTAAAAAACGATAGCAAAACATCTATAGTACTTCTTGGTGTATACTGTACAACCTAGGAAGGCGAGGCATGGACGCCGAGCCAGCCCGAGCTGAGGCAGGATGCCGAATCGAGGGCGTTTCCGTAACTTTTGGATATTTTATCTGTATACACCTAGAAGTACTTAGATGTGTCGCGTGTTTTGTGTTAATGTACGTGAAGCAAGAAGCATACACAACATAAATTGAGT
>NZ_JAVBNS010000249.1:0-12260 GCF_031551385.1 Anaerosporobacter sp. | reverse complement strand
TCTCTTTTCTTTTAATTTGGGGAAAATGTAGATCCTATGAAAGATTTGATTTTTAATAGACCAATTCCTTTGGAGTATAAAGAATATATTGACATTATTTCTTCGTAAAAACTTTCGCATTACAAAAATGCTAATATAGATTTTTTATAACTAATAGCGATAGACGCTATTAATATTTGCTATCATGATAGATTGGAAAATTTAAGGAATCCAATAAATATACAACTGCTGATGGGTTAATAGCCGATTAAGTAGAAAATCTGTTTAATTCATTAGTAGTTGTAAGTGTAAAGCAAGCGAGTGCAAGCAATATGCAACATTCCTTAGCGTTAGTGATTTACTATTATGGGCTCATTCGAGTACAAATGGAAATAATGAATTAGGTAAAATGGTAGAATATCTACTTATGAAAGATGCTGGTTTTGAGAAAGGTCGCATTCCAAAGAAATATTTAAATAAAATTTTATCAGGTGAGTCATCTTGGAATGCTAATCCAAAGTTGCGAGATGAGGCTAGAGAAATAGCAGATAAAATGAAAGAGAATCCTATTAAATGTAATCCATAATAAGGAAGGCAGGTTGAATGGAAAAGATAACAATAGACTATGAATTTACAACTGATATCAGAGGCGTTCGAATTTTATTTCCGTATTTAGAAGAAGGAATAGAATATGTAAAGAAACAAAAAGTTAAAAACGTGTGTGTATGGCAAGGGTTTGAAAATGCTAGGTATACGGTTAATTTTGATTTCTTAAAGGGGCTAGAATTTATAGAGACATTTCATTGGCTAGTTCCTCTGACAAAAAAATCAGATATACAAGGACTCTACGTGCTATCAAATTTAAAGGAATTTGATTGGGCAGTAGATAATTATTTTAATATTGATTTTTCTAAACTGACAACAATTGAGTGCATGAATACTCGCTATCATGATGGTTTGATGAATTTGGAAAAACTAACAAATTTAAAAGAACTTTATATTCAATCTGTAAAAACAGAGAATCTAAAATTTCTTCCAGAGCTAGAAAGCCTAGAACTTTTACGAATAATTAACGGAAGGTTCACCTCATTAGAAGGGTTAGAAAATTGTAAAAATCTAAAAAAACTGGATTTACGAAGTTGTCATAAATTAGTTTATGCTGATGCTGTATTACGAAAACTTAATCAACTAGAATCGGTTGCACTAGACTCATGCAAAAGGAATGATATAGATGAGGAATCGTTTCGAGCCCAAATTGGGCATGTTTGGATTGGTTAATAGCTGAAATAGAAGAAAAAGAAAGTATATTTTTTGGTGAAAACACATGTAAAGATAAGAGTTGTTAGTGCTTTTCTAAGCATGTGTTTCTCATTGAAAAGAGCTGATTTGGATTTCTGCATTACTAAATAAGACAAGGAGATTTTTTTATATGGATTTTCAGATTATTACCGATACTGCGGGTTCAAGAGTTGGAGAGTTAGCAAGTGAATTACGTGATTATTTAGAACCGAGGATAAATAAAAAGTATTCAGATATTGATATTCAAATTTTGGTGGGCTGGCGTTGCTTGCCAGAAGCATACAATAGAAGATCTTTTATAAGATATGAAAAAAAATCAAAATGTCTAATTATTGATATTTCGGTAAAAGTGGAAGAATATAGTAAAATGTATAAGGTTGAACAACGATTCCATATAGGAAATCTTTTTATGGAATATTTAAGAAAAGCATTGGGGAAAAATAGAATTGAGGGATTAGATAGCGAAGAATTTATTGAAGACGTTATAAAATGGGGGAAAGAAATCACTTTGGAAATGGATTATGCGCCAAGAAAGAGAGATAATTGGTTTAGTGATGAAATTGATTGGTCTGCAGATTGGGATAAGTAAAAGTGGTTTAGTCGTTTTTACATAATCAAGTAACGAAACGAAGGGATGACGTTCATAATATGAAAACAGAATAAGGCATTATGTTTTCGCCCGTTCAAATATTTTGGGATACTATAGTAAATAAAAGATGGAAAATAATTGGTCGAACTGAAAATTATGATAAGTATAAAGACTCTAATTACAATAATCTTAAAATAGTATTTGGATTAGATGATGATTTTAGACTAAGAAATCTAGGTACAGGAGGAAAAAATAAGATGATAACAATTGAAAATTTTATAAAAAAAGATTACCCCAAAGATAGTGATGATTTGCTTGCAATTTCGGAACAAATTTGGAAACTGGGAGATTTGGAAGAAATAGAGAGAAAAGTTAGTGCTGAATTATTTGTGCTTCATATTGCGATAAATGTGGTCGGGAACTGGCAGGGTGATGGTTGGCATGGAATTGTCAGAGATCAGGCAGTGCTAATTCCATATATTACTCAAACTTTAGATAAACTAGATTTACAGGAAATAAAAGAAGCATTCCAAGAAGTAATTTCTATGTTTCCGGAATTCACAAGATTTGTTGATGACAAGCTTTATTGCGATATTATTAATTTTATAACAAATACACGCTGTAAAGTAAATGATGAGCGATTAAATCAATATAGTGAAGAGGAGCGTTCGCGAATTTCTAAAGAATATCATGAAAAGATGGAAAAATTAGAAGAGATATCTGAAGAACAATGGAGTTATAATGCCCCTAAAGAGGGTTGGGAACCCATTTTAAATTATATAAAATTTTAATGTAGCGGGGATGTAGTTTGAAGTATGATTTTTATGAACCAAGTGTAAAGGAAGCAATACGCAGAATGTTCATGGACAGTACAGTCTGTTCAGAACCGATGCGTCGTCAAAGATAAGAGTGAGATGTGAATTACCAGTTAAAGAATAAAATTGCTTTAAAATGATTAGTTAGGAACGTCTGTCGAAGGCTATGACGAGGAAGGAAAGAAAGTTTGGAAGAGAGTGATATTTATGAGTTATGAATATAGAATTATTGCGGATAAAGAAACTAATATTGATGATTTGAATTTGATACACAATTGTTTAAAGAAATCTTCGCTTTTTAATACTGCTATTCTTACCAAATGTGGAATTTTTGTACCAGATCAAGGAGGGTATGAGTTAGTTGGAATTGGATTAATTGATGAAGAATAGATATATTAATCTATAATAAAATACTGGAGAAAGAATCATCTAAAAGAGTAACGGTTTAGAAAAAAGGCATATACCCTCACAACCGACAAATACTTGCAAATATTATCGGGTATTAATAATTAATTTATAATATACTTATCTTGAAGGGAGAGACATATGGACACACTTGAGAATATGAAAAATGCAATTGATTATATTGAGGATAATCTAGATGCAGAAATTGAATATGAAAAGGTTGCAAAAATAGCGTTATGTTCCCAATATCATTTTCAACGCATGTTTGCCTTCCTTATTGGCGTACCGCTGTCTGAATATATACGCCGTCGCCGATTAACGCTTGCTGCGTTTGATTTGCAGAATAGCAAGGAAAAAGTAATTGATATTGCTATGAAATATGGCTATAATTCACCGGACTCGTTTTCACGTGCATTTATGGCAATACATGGAGTTACGCCCTCGAAAGCAAGGGAAAAAGGTATCTCGTTAAAGGCGTATCCTCGTGTAACATTCTCACTATCAATAAAAGGAGTGATTGAAATGAAGTATAGAATTGAGCAAAAAGATTCATTTGTCGTAGTAGGTGTAAAACAGAGGTTTTCAAATATTGATGGCTTAGGTGAAAATGTAGGGAAAATGTGGAGCGAAACACCGCAAGAAACAATTGCACAAATTTCCAGTCTTGGAAATGGGTTGGTAGGCGTGTACAGTGGAATGTATGAAGATAATACAACTGACTACTATATTGCCTCAATAACGGAAAAAGATTGCCCAAAAACTTTGTGCAATCTTGAAATACAATCTCTTACATGGGCAGTATTTGAGATAATCGGTCCTATGCCTACTGCAATGGCAGAAGTATGGGGACGAATTTTTTCTGAATGGTTCCCTACATCTGGTTATGAGCATGCAGAAGCGCCAGAAATAGAATGGTACTCAAACGGTGACTTGAGTTCGTCTGATTACAAAAGTGAAATTTGGATACCAGTTATTAAAAAATAGTATTCTGTGCTGAATAATATAATACAGAGTAATTAGTTTGCAACATTTATTCCTCTTAGATTTATAACATTAATAGGTTAGTTATCTGTAAAATGCATCTTATATATGACGACTATTTTTTACCATCAGTAACCGTAACCCTACACTTGACCTTTGTACCATCTTCAGAAACATAAACATAAGCAGTACCTTTCTTTAATGCAGTAACCTTGCCGTCCTTACTTACATCTAACACATTAGAATTACTGCAAGACCAGACGGGTGTATTTTTAGAAGATACAACAGCAGAAAGTTTAGCTGTTTGACTAACTGCTAATGATAGCTCGGTTGAACTTAATGTAATAGTTGGAGACTCAACAGTTACGTTACAAGTTCGAGTAATACCATCAATAGTAGCAGATATAAGCGCAGTACCATGCTTGATCGCAGTTATCTTGCCAGTTTCATCAATGATAGCGACACTTTTCTTATTACTTTTCCATTTGGGAGTAAGATTAGAAGAGACCTTGGCACTTAGTTGATAAGTTTGATTCCGATAGAGAGATAGAGTAGTTTTACTCAAAGAGACTTGCGGAGATTTGACTTTAACGTTACATATTACGTTCGTGCCGTCAGCCGATATTGTAATTACGGCTTCACCAGGTTTCATAGCAGTAATTAGACCATTTTCATTAACAGTAGCAATACTTTTGCGATTGCTTTTATATTTTACAGAGGAATTGGTGGAAGGACGAGCCTTTAATAAGAAAGTTTCTCCATGTTCCAAGGATATACTTGTCTCATTAAGTGTTATGCTGGTCTTCTTAACGGTTACCTTGCAGCTTGATTCTGCACCATTGATTTTGGCAGTAATAGTGACTTTGCCAGCCTTTTTAGCAAGAACTTTTCCGTAGGTGTTAACGGAGGCGATGGTGGAGTCACTGCTTTTGAACGTTGGAGATTTCCCAGTAGAAGTGAGGGCGGTGAGATAGAAACTATCACCGATAGCAAGTGTTTCACTATAACTTGTTAATACGATAAATGGATAAGTTGTTCCTACTATTGATTTTGCATGAATTGGTTGCGTGTATGTTTCGAAAGGAGTAGCCGAAAAACATAAGAAAAATACAAGAATAATAAGATACCATGATGAGCGTGTTAAATTAGATTTTTTAACATGCTCTTTTTTTCGTTGATTAGAATTAATTGATTTCATATAGATTCCTCCATTCATTGAGATAATAATTGATAAAGTAGAGGAATAAATGCTACGTAGAATACGTGTTGCAAACATAAAAAGAGTATACTACGAATGCATAATTTTTACAAGTGAAAATGGTTCAAATAAGCATAATCATCCAGTGTTTTTAGTTTGAAATATAAGGATACTTAGTATATAATTAGGAAAGAAAACAATAGGTCAATAGTACTATTGTTTAGGGATAAAGAGGAAGGGACGCACATTAAGATGAGAAGGTTTAGGGAAATTACAAGATTAATTTGTACATATGGTTTGATGGTTGGATTATCAACATCAATTACATCATATGCAATGGAAGCAAAAACAACAGGGGAAGTGTTTGCTTCTGAAATGAGTATTGTGAATAATAGTGAAAGCGAAGGCATCAATCAAGAAGATAATACACAACAAAACAGTAATCCGGATAGTACGAATCAAGATAACACGAATCAAGAAGATAATAACACTGAAAATAGTGATACAGAAAACGATAGATCAAAAGAAGGTGATACATCTACTGACAATCCAGAAGACAGTACGCAAGAAAATGATACAACACAAGAAGAAACAAAACCAACATATAAAAAAATTAACGATAGTATATATGTTAAGAAGGCTTGTAGTGTTTATGAAAAGCCAGATACGAAAAGTAAGAAGCTTGGTACAGCAATTCTATATAGAAAATATACAAGAGTAGGAATTGGCGAAGATGGGTATAATCAAATTATGTTTGATGGTGCTGTAGCATATGTTAAAGAAAGCAATGTTACAACGAAGAAGCCAACGATTCCAACAAATGTTGTGGATATAACAGATACGAAGTACAATTATGATGATATGAAAAAAGATATACAGTTGTTGAATACATATTATCCAGACTACGTAACTGTACAATCGCTTGGTAAGTCAGAGGATAACAGAGAAATCTATTGCATTATACTTGGAAATGTGAATGCAAAAAACAATATATTAATACAGGGAAGTATGCATGCAAGAGAATATATTAATACGCAACTGCTTATGGCTCAACTTGAATATTATCTAACGCAATATGAAAAGGGGAGTTATAAAAGTGTATCTTACCAAAAGATGTTTGATGAAGTAGCTGTTCATGTTATTCCAATGGCGAATCCAGATGGAGTTACGTTATGTCAGTATGGTACGAATAAAATAGCAGATAAGAAGCTTATTTTTGCATTAAAGACGATGCAAAAGTCAAGTAATTATTCAAGATGGAAGGCAAATGTGAAAGGGGTAGACCTAAACAAAAACTTTCCATTTCTATGGAAAAAGAATGTTACCGAGAAGAAAGTGGGGAGTATGAATTACCCAGGAGTAAAGGCGCAGTCAGAAAGTGAAACACAAGCGTTGGTAAAATACACAAAAAGTATCAAAGGATTGAAGGTGGCACTTAGCTATCATTCCATGGGGAATATTATATATTGGGATTATGGGCAAAAAGGGAAGCTAAGGGAACAATGTAAGGAACTTGTTAATCTAGTGAAGAGCATAACAGGATACACTCTTGTAACGCAGAGTAGCAGTACGATTTCTTATGGTGGATATAGCGATTACGTAGTAGGAGAACTAGGTGTACCCGCGATAACAATAGAAACAGGTATGGTAATTGCACCTGTTAGCCATTCACAATTTAATACGATTTGGAAACAAAACAAGACAGTAATTCCAGAAGTAATATTACAAGTAATAAAAAATAAATAAAACAAAATAATGCAGCAGCGAATCAGAGGTATATTACGCAGGAGAAAAAAATGCAGATAAAGATAATTAATACAGAACAGCTTAGCAATTTATATAAAAATTATTTAGTATACGATTTCCCAGAAAGTGAATTAAAACCGTTAGCAATGATAAAGACATATATGGAACATGGGATCTATACAATTTACGGACTTTATGAGGAGGAAGAACTACTAGCGTATGCAATGTTTGTGAATAACAAGGAAAGTGAATTTGCATTGTTAGATTACTTCGCAAGTAATCGTAAGTACCGTAGTAAGGGATATGGTTCAACATTATTGCAGATGCTGAAAGAGAATGATACCGTTTCAAAAGGATATATTATAGAAGTAGAAAGTCTTCGAACAGCGAAAGATGAAGAGGAGAGAGTGATAAGAGAACGAAGAATTGCGTTCTATGAGAAGAATGGGCTTAGAAAAACAGCAATACGTGCTTGCGTATATGGTGTAGAATTTGATATATTATATTTACCATTATGTGTAGAGGCGGAAGATAGTTGTTTATATGAAGAATTGAAGGCATTGTATCTATTGATGTTCGGTGAAGAAAAATATAGAGAGCAGACAACAGTACAACTATTATAAAATGGACAAGAAAACCAATCATAGTATTTGATGATTATGAATGGGTATGTTATAATAGCAAAGAAAAGTCTGGTAGGAGGATGTTAAAGTGGATAAATATCGTATTATAGTAAAGGGTATCGTAAAAAGCTTAGACAAATATCTTATCGTTGAAAAATGGTTTGATGACCGTATTCAAGAACCATACCAATGGGGATTTGTTGATGGTTTGATTGAGTTTGGTGAATCACCTGACAATGCAGTTGTTAGAATTATTGAAGAAAGCACAGGGTTATGTACGCAAATTGACCGTATATTATACACTTGGTCTTTTATGGCAGGAGATACCTACACAATAGGTATTAGCTATCTATGCTTAAGTGGAATGGAAGACATTGTATTATCAGAAGAACTACATAATTATAAATGGGTCGAGAGAGATGAATTTGAAAAATATATTGAAAATCAAGGCATTTTAAATGATATTGCGTGTGCAGATTTATAGTAATTGCTAATGAAGAAAGGTGGTTCTAGTGAATATACTAATTAAGAATGGGTATGTAATTGACCCTGCAACGAATAGAGAAGAAGTTTGTGATATTTATGTTGAGGATAATTGTATTACTCAAGTAGAGAAGGATATAGCAAAGGAGGCAGATGAAGTTATTGATGCAACTGCTTGCTATGTTATGCCAGGATTTATTGATTTACATGTACATCTTAGAGAACCAGGATTTGAATATAAAGAAACAATTAAAACAGGAGCGATGGCAGCAGCGCGAGGTGGATTCACAAGCATTTGCGCAATGCCGAATACGAATCCTGCTATAGATAGTGCACAGATGGTAGCATCTTTGAATGATAAAGCAAAGAAAGACGCTGTAGTTCATGTGTTACCAGTTGGTGCAGTTACAAAGGGGCAAATCGGTGAGGAATTAGCAGATATTGCAGGTATGGTGAAGGAAGGTGCAGTAGCCATTAGTGAGGACGGAAAATCAGTAATGGATACTGCATTGTATCAAAAAGCGATGACGATTGCAAAGGAAGAAGGAATCGTTGTACTTGCTCATTGTGAGGATAAAAGTCTTGTTCGCGGTGGAGTTATGAATGCTGGTAAGACAGCGGAAACACTTGGAATGCCGGGAATTACGAACGCAGTAGAAGATGTTATTTCTGCAAGAGACATTTTATTAGCGAAAGAAGCAGGAGTTAAGTTACATCTATGTCATTGTTCAACAAAAGACAGTGCGTGGATGGTAGAAAAGGCAAAAGAAGAAGGATTACCAGTTACAGCGGAAGTTTGTCCACATCATTTTGTATTAGCAGATGAAGACATTGTGGAAGATGATGCTAACTATAAGATGAATCCACCGTTAAGAAGTAGAGAAGATGTTAATGCATTGAAAGAAGCATTGCGAAACAATGTAATTGATGTAATAGCAACAGACCATGCTCCTCACAGTGAGGAAGAGAAGAAAAAATCGATAAAGGAATCTCCTTTTGGAATTGTTGGTTTAGAGACCGCATTTGCATTAACAGTGACAGAACTTGTTAATACAGGTTACCTTACTCCAAGACAGCTTGTTGAGAAGATGAGTTTTAATCCAGCGAAAGTTCTTGGAATTAATAAGGGAACATTACAAGAGGGAGCAATCGCAGATATTGTAATTGCAAATCCAAAGGAAGAGTATATAATAGATACGAAAGATTTCGCTTCAAAGGGTAAGAATACTCCATTTCAAGGGAAAACGGTATGTGGAAAGATTCTATATACAATCGTTGGTGGACAAGTTGTTTATAAAGCATAAAAACTTACAAGTATATATGATTTACGAAAGGGGCATTTTTAACTATGATTAACAAGTTAATTAACAAAATCGAGAAAACAGGAGCACCTATTGTTGTTGGATTAGATCCAATGTTAGGTTACATTCCTGAGTGTGTGAAAGCGAAAGCATTTGCTGAAAAAGGTGAAACATTAGAAGGAGCAGCAGAAGCAATTTGGCAGTTTAACAAAGCGATTGTTGATGCAACATATGATTTGATTCCAGCAGTTAAGCCACAAATTGCGATGTATGAACAATTTGGAATTGAAGGATTGAAAGCATTCAAGCAAACGGTAGATTATTGTAAAGAAAAAGGTCTTGTTGTTATCGGTGATGTAAAACGTGGAGATATCGGCTCTACTTCAGAAGCGTATGCAGTTGGTCACCTTGGTAAAGTAGCAGTTGGACAAAATTCATTCTACGGATTTGATGAAGATTTCGTAACGGTAAATCCATACCTTGGATCAGATGGTGTTGAACCTTTCATTAATGTATGTAAAGAAGAGAACAAAGGGTTATTTATTCTTGTTAAAACATCGAATAAATCAAGTGGAGAATTCCAAGATCAACTTGTTAATGGTAGACCATTATATGAATTAGTTGGTGAGAAAGTTGCAAGCTGGGGCGAGTCACATATGGGCGATTCGTACAGTTATGTAGGTGCTGTAGTAGGAGCAACCTATCCAGAGATGGGAAAAATTCTACGTAAGATTATGCCTAAAACATATATCTTAGTTCCTGGATATGGAGCACAAGGTGGTAAAGCTTCTGATTTAGCACCATACTTTAATAAAGATGGATTAGGAGCAATCATTAACTCTTCTCGTGGCATCATTGCTGCATACAAACAACCAGGATATGAGAAGTTTGGAGAAGAAGCATACGCAGATGCATCAAGACAAGCGGTTATAGATATGATTACAGATATTAAATCGGCTATCTAATTAAGAATGTTTTTCGACCCAAAAAGGCAAGAGACGAATAAAAAAGTCTCTTGCCTTTTTGGTTAATATAATAAGGAAAATGCATTTTTCTATAAATCGGAATCTTCTAATAAACTTTCTAACTGTTCTGGAGTAAGCTGTTCAGAATCGTCTAAAACAGGATCAGGTTCTATCATTACTGGCTGTTGTCTAACAGGAGCAGCATTTACGCGAAAGCGATTTTCATCTTGCTTAATTACATAAGGCTCCTTTTCTTTGATTCGATAAGATTTTAATAAGTTGCCACTTTCTAAACATACCGTATTCGTGTTGCATAAATCATAAGTACTTGTATAAGGCATTTTATCGTACATACTTAAATCTTCCATTAAGGTATTATCAAAGGGTTTTAGCTTTGTCGTTTTAGTTTGTTCTTCCAATAGTGTAGCCTCCTTAATTCTTTATTGATGTTACCTATTAACTAACAGTATACAACCTTTAGACTATGAATTCAATGAGTATTATTTACCCCTTTTTGCATTTCGACAACTATAATAGGGACAAAAGAGAGAATAACAACCAGTATCCATTGCTTCATGTTCAGTGGAATTACTTTGAAAATATCTGCAAATGGTTCGAACATAATAACAGTCGAAAGCAGTATAGAGCATACAATAAAAGATAATACATGTTTTATATTGCTGAATATACCGATTTTAAATATAGATTTATTACTTCTCATATTGAAGGAATGAAACAACTGCGACAAACTAAGGACAGCAAAAGACAAAGTACGGCCGAGAGTTAACGTATCAGAAGAGCCTCCAAAATTGTAGCGGTATCCTAGGATAAATGCTGTTAAAGCAAGTGATCCAATAAGAAGACCTTCGAATACAATCTTAAAAACAAGTCCGTTTGCAAACATTCCAGTTTGAGGAGAAATCGGTTTATCTTTCATGATATCTCGATCAGCAGGTTCTACGCCAAGAGATATCGCAGGTAAGGAATCTGTAACAAGATTTACCCAGAGAAGTTGAACGGCAAGCAAGGGTGAGGGCAGACCCAGCAATATGGCAGCGAATATCGTAAGGATTTCACCGATATTACTAGATAATAAGAAATGAATTGCCTTCTTGATATTCTGATAAATACCACGTCCTTCTTGAATCGCGGAAACAATAGTAGCAAAATTGTCATCTGTTAATATCATATCAGCAGCATTCTTGGCAACATCTGTGCCACTCTGTCCCATAGCACAACCGATATCAGCAGCTTTTAATGCAGGAGCATCATTAACGCCGTCGCCCGTCATAGCAACAACATTTCCTTTTTTCTGAAGTGCTTTAACAATTCGCACTTTATGTTCAGGGGTAACTCTTGCGAATACACTATAGGAATCGATATCGTTATTGAGCTGTTCTTCTGTCATAGCAGATAATTCAGTTCCTGTAATTGCTTTATCGTGATTTTCGTAGATTCCTAACTCCTTCGCAATCGCACAAGCAGTGGTGATATGGTCACCAGTAATCATGACAGGCTTAATGCCAGCACGTTTGCAGATATGAACAGCTTCTTTAGCCTCCTCTCTAGGGGGGTCAATCATACCAATTAATCCGGTATATACTAAAGCACTTTCTGTAAGAGCAGTACCTTTTGGAACGGTGGAAGTTTCTTTGTATGCAACAGCAAGGACACGAAGAGCGCGTTTAGCCATATCAGCATTGTATTTGTTAATAACGGCGCGTTTACTACTTGTTAAAGGGGAAATCTTACCTTTGTCATAGTAGTGGGTGCATTTGGCAAGAAGGACATCGGGAGCACCCTTTGTAATACATATCGTTTTGACACTTTACATCTTGTTTATAGTACTCATTAATTTTCTTGAAGAATCAAAAGG
>NZ_JAVBNS010000116.1:0-7707 GCF_031551385.1 Anaerosporobacter sp. | reverse complement strand
GGAGCTAGATGAATTTTTAGAGAAAATATTTACAGAGTGTGAGATGAAGATTTCGGTGAAAACTCGAATAGGAAAGGATAGTCCAGAAGAGTTTGAACGCTTACTTGAGATCTATAACAAATATAAGATGGAAGAATTGATTATCCACCCAAGAATTCAGAAGGATCAATATAACAATAAGCCAAATCTAGATGTGTTCGAAACAGCGGTGAAATATAGTAAGAATCCGTTGTGTTATAATGGCGATATCTGCAATGCCAGCGATTATGAAATGATTACAAAACGTTTTCCTACAATAGACCGTATTATGATAGGGCGAGGTTTTATTGCAAATCCAGAACTAGTCTTGGAGATTATGAAAGAAGCAAAGAAAGATAAGAAAGTTTGGAAAGCGTTTCATGATGAAGTGTATCATGGTTACCAAGAGATTATGTCTGGTGATAGGAATGCATTATTCAAGATGAAAGAATTTTGGTTCTATATGAATCGAATGTTTACAGAGTCTGAAAAGTATGCGAAGAAGATAAGAAAAACACAGAAGGCAAGTGAATATGAAGAAGCGGTAGAAGCTCTATTTCGTGAGCAGGATTTGCTATAATAGAAGAATAAAAAAGAAAATATAGGAGATTGAAAAGAGGAACATAAATGCGTAAAAAACATTTAGAATCATGCCAGTTATGTGCTAGAAATTGTAAAGTAAATAGAGTCATTGGAGAACTTGGTGTCTGTGGGCAAACAAGTGAGATTGTGGTAGCACGAGCAGCACTTCATATGTGGGAAGAGCCTTGTATATCTGGTGATGCTGGATCAGGAACTGTGTTTTTTAGTGGCTGTAATATTGGCTGTGTATTCTGTCAAAATCAGAATATAGCAACAGGATTGGCGGGAAAGAAGATTGCAATAGAGCGATTAGCAGATATCTTCTCTGAATTAGAAGAAAAGGGTGCGAATAATATAAATCTTGTAACACCAACACACTATGTACCTCAGATTGTGGACGCAATTAATCAAGCGAAGAAAAAGGGGATTAAAATTCCCTTCGTATATAATACAGGTTGCTATGAGAATGTTGAGACAATCAAGATGCTTGATGGATTGATTGATATCTACCTGCCAGATATGAAATATAAGAGTGAGGCAATGAGTCAGAGATATTCTCATACAAGAGATTACTTTCAAGTTGCAACAAAAGCATTGCGTGAGATGATATCACAAGTAGGAATGCCTATCATAGAGGAGGAGTCTGGAATTATGCAACGAGGTGTAATTGTAAGACATCTCTTACTTCCGGAAGGGCTTGAGGACTCGAAGAACGTGGTACGCTATCTGTATGATACATATCATGATTCGATATATATTAGTTTAATGAATCAATATACACCACTGCCACAAGTGAAAGAATATCCTGAGATAAATCGCAAAGTAACGGAAAAGGAATACGATGAATTAGTTGATTTTGCGATTGAACTTGGAGTTGAGAATGGTTTTATACAAGAAGGGGAAACGGCGACAGAGAGTTTTATTCCAGAATTCAATCTTGAGGGAGTATAGGATATCGAAGTAGCCGATAAAATAGAGACTAAAAAGAGTTATAGGGCTTTTTGGTCTCTATTTTTATGGATACATTTGCGTTTTTAAGTAGGTGGGTTTGGATTATCTGTTGCATCCGAGATACAATCCTGTAGTTGTTTTTCATAACTTTGCCATAGGGATTCGAATGTAATCATGTTCTGTGCACTTGCATAAGCGCGGTTTAAAGATAGGATGAGTTCTTCAAGTTCTTCATTTACAAATTGATAGTAGCGATTGATTTTTAGTTGTATAGCTCTACATGCAGGTGTGAAATATGTTTTTGTTATATCTTCTCTATTTTCATTAATGGTAGTTAGTCGGGTTTCTCGTATGCTTTGCCCGTTTCTATATTCTTGTACAGCGCGATTTAAACTATCAAGTGAAAGCTCTAAACTAGGAATGACTTCATTTTTGACAATATCAAAAGCAGCGTTAAAATACTGTAGTTCATCTTGGAAGATTACTTTTACTAATTTATTAATATCTTGCTCGTTAGATTGAAAGTCCATGGCAGATTCCTTATTGCTATTTTGTATAATATATGTAAGAAGAATCTTGTATTATGACAACAAAGAAAAAACGTATTTTTAATATTTCTATCATATAGTAGTAATGAATGATTTGTAGGGTGGGAAGTATGAATAATTATGATATATTTGAAAAGATGAGAAATCGTTCTTCTATGTATCTTGCCTCGAATAAAAAATTGCAATGTAGTATAGATTGTGGAATAGACATAAGAGATATACGGCTTTTTGAAGTTAAAAATCAGACGTATGATACAATTGCAAAGAATTTATATGCAATTGAGAACGTATTGGATGCCATGCAATTTCAAAACATTACCTATGTCTATCTTATACGAGGAACTGGTACAAAGATTCATTATTATTATGGAGTAGCACCAGTATTAAATGATGAAAAGCGAATGAGTGATATCTTGAATGAGGTCAAAAGAGGGGAAGAGATACTGGTTGCGAATTTTGAAGCGAATTTTGTGGGCTCACAAATGATAGAATTGACGAGTAAGGAAAGAGAAGTTTTACATAGAGAACTGCGAACGAAGCAGTTTTGTACAGTACTTGAGGGGGTTCCTGGTATAATAAATCCCCATTCTACGACATTAGGGATTGATTGTTTTGCGAGTACAATGGAAAGGGAAACATTTCTTGTTATGGTTTTAGCACAACCATTGGCAGAGAGCGAAGTAAATGAAATTGTATTGAATCAGCAGGCAGTACTTGATAGTCTTGTACCATTAATTGACTACTCTAAGATCAATCAAAAGAGCAGTATAAGTGAAGTTGCAGGTTTTTCAGATAGAAACAATGTCAATACCACATCACATACGAATACGTCAGCGGAGCAATTGCAATTTCAACTTTACGCTGCGAGTAGTTCCGTTCCATTAAAGATGGAAAGAGGTTCGTTGCAGCAATTGGAAGATTTGTTCTTTATCAACGGTGTTGCGAATGATGATTTGATGGAGTTGATGAACGCATTATTTCTTGAACAGCAAAGGAAAACGAGACAAAACGGGCAGAAGGAAAAAGTAGAAGTCGAGATGCAATCGCTACAAAATAGTAGGGGATGTAAAGGAGGGGGTACAGATAGGGGGAGAAATGCATTTGCAATGCCAGTGTTTAGAAGAAACAATGCGAATACAAGAGGAAACAATAGAAATCGGAATAATGCTGTGCCTTGTAAGAAATCAGAGTATAAGATTACAGAGAATAATGTAGATCTTGTCGGTGATACCATTAGAAAACATCTTCCTAATATAGAAGCTAATGTAGTACCAAAAGACGAGATGCAGTTACGTGTGCAAGAAGCGAAAAAAGAGAATGAGGAGTCTGGTTTTGATGAGGTAGAAGATTTGACAGTGGATTTATTCAGAGGACAGAATGAATTTACATTGGCAAGCATTAATAGACAAGATAGCAGGGCAAATGTGAGAGCGAATTCATGTTCTACAAATAGTAAGATAGCAGCGAATAAGAGGGAGGCGTGTACGAATATATGTAGCGTGACAGAACGATATACAAATCAGGCAGTTAGTTCGTGGAATCGTTATCTTGTTGATATTGTAAATGCAAGATTGGTTTATGGGGAGAATAGAGGAATCTATGTATGTAGTACAACAGTGTTTGCAAACAGCCAAAGTGAGCTTGCGAAAACAGTAGCAGCTTGGAAGGGAATGAACGAATATGATATTGTAAGTAAAGTTCCGATAACAGAAACAATGCTGCATAGGAATACGAATCAATATAACAACATTGTGAATTTTCGAATACCAAAATATTTTTATTCTGATCGTAATCGAGTTTTGCAGATACCATATGAGGAAACACTTGCAAGAAGTGCCTATTCGCAAATTACGGCAGGTAATTATATATATGGAGGCAATTGGATTTCAAGTAAGGAATTAAGGTATATAACGGCGTTGCCTTTAAGAAGAGCGGGAACGTTGTTTGTAAGTGATGAGGATAAGAATCGGAATAATGGATGAAGAAAAGCTACTGCTCTATAGATTTGCTCTATAAAGTAGTAGCTATTTTGTATGATTTATAAAAGCGATTTATGTGGTATTAATCGTATATAGAAATCTTATATTTCATTTTACGATGTATCTTCCAACCAATTACACCAAACAAGCTGATAACACAATATAATGTTGTTATGATACCAAGTCCGCCGCCAATAATTGCTATTAATGCTAAAACAATTCTCATTTCGAGCCCTCCTGATTTATGTAGTTATTTCATATTAGGTAACTTTTCAAGACGATGTCTCTTAAGTTACCCACTATGTCGTTTGAATATCTCTACAATACATATTATCAAGTTTGCTAAGAAAATGAAATAATTCACACCATTCTTTAGCGGAATCTAAACACGAAGCTAAGCCTTTTCTAATATTTTTTTGAAAGTAAGAGTGAATATAGTACCAGTTGTCAATGCAGCTAAAATATCTGCAATTGGCTCTGCGTAGTAGATTCCCATAACTCCAGTAAATTTAGGGAGAATTAATGCAAGTGGAATAAGTAAAATTATTTTACGAAGCAATGCTAAGAAAACAGAAATCTTTGCTTGGCCCATTCCCATGAATGCGGATTGACAAGCCATTTGGATACCAAAAATCCAAATACCAGCCATGAATATTGGAAGCACTTTAACAACAAGGGCAATGTATTCTGCGTCGGTTGTAAACATACGAGCAAACACTTGAGGGAACATTACAACAGAAAGAGTAGCTAAAACGGTTATTGTAAATGTAACAATAAGAGTGTAGCGGAATGTATCTTTAATACGTTGGTGATTTTTTGCACCATAGTTATAACTGATAATTGGTTGCGTTCCCATTGTAATACCTTGCGTTGGTAGAACAAATAATTGCATTACACTTTGAAGAATTGTCATAGAACCAACATAAACATCACCACCATAATGTTTTAATCCACTATTGAATACAATGTTAATTAAACTTTCTGTAGCTTGCATAATGAAAGGTGAAACACCAAGAGCGGCAATGCTTCCGATGATTTTCCAGTTTGGTTTCATGTTCGGTAATTTTATTCTTAAGCTTGAGCGTTTCGATAATAGGAAGGAAAGAACCCATATAGCACTACATCCTTGAGAAATTATAGTAGCAAGGGCAGCACCCTTTACACCCATATTACAACCGAAGATGAATACTGGGTCAAGTGCAATGTTAATAATAGCACCGATTAAAACGGAAAGCATAGCAGTTTTTGCTTGACCTTGACAAGAGATAAATGTATTAAGACCAATAGAAAACTGGACGAAAATAGTACCAAGCAAATAGATGTTAAGATAATCAAGTGCATAAGGGATTGTATTATCGCTTGCACCAAAAGCATATAATAATGGTTCTTTAAATAGCATAAATACAATTGTTAATATAACGGAGAATGTGATTAGTATGGTAACGCCATTACCAAGAATCTTCTCGGCTCGTTTTTTATCACCTTTTCCTAATTGGATAGAAGCTAATGGTGCACCTCCTGAACCTACAAAAGCACTAAAGGCAGATATAAGCATTATAATAGGGAAACATACGCCAAGTCCAGTTAATGCAGTTGAACCGACTTCTGGGATATGACCGATGTAGATACGGTCAACAATGTTATAAAGTACGTTAACAACCTGTGCAATAACGGAAGGTAGTGCAAGGCTAAGTACCAATTTGCTGATTTTTTCGGTTCCTAATCTGTTATCAATATTTGTGTCCATAATTATCATTCTCCTCTTCAAGATTTTGTTTCATTCGTAATAGTAAAGAATACATTAATGTTTCTTCTTCTGTGGAAAAACCATTAAAATTTATTGCATGCATTTCTTCTAATAATGTAGTACCATCTTGTTGAATATTCTTTGCAGAATCCGTTAATTGAATTCGGATTTCGCGTCGATTATTTTCATTTCTTTGTCTTCTGATTTGCCCAAGTTTTTCTAATCGATCGAGCATAGTAGTCAATGTTGTGTTTGCTAGATTTGTACGAGCACTTAATTGGCTTATTGTAATGTCATCCTCTAACCAAAGTTGATATAATATGTTGATTTGAGATCCGTTTAGGTCTTTGAATGAGGTAGATTTTAGTTTCTTTTCGATGATTCTGCTTTGCAATTGCTTAATCTGTGCTAATAAAATTCCGACTGGCATATTTGACATGGTATATTCACCTCCTGTTATTTTTTGATTATTATCCGTTTGGTAAATTCCGAAGAGGAAAATTACTAAATAAGATATTCCTATGTAGTAATATACTACCTAGTAATTAAAAAATCAACATTCATTTATAAAGTTTTTATTAAATAATTTAATCAAACATTAATCAAACTCACATAGTATAGAGTGGCAATATATGGTACAATAGATTATGACAGTGAGGTTTTGAGAGAATAAGTAGGCGTCGCTGGCTAGAGTAGAGGGAATCTCTATAAAGAAAATATGCATAATGTATAATTGGGAAAGGCGAGGAAAACGTATGAGAAGATTAAAAACAAAAATTATGGCAATTGCATTAGCTTTTGCAGTAGGTGTATCAGCACCAGCTACTTTTGCAACAAATAACACAATAGTTGCAAGTGCAGCGACAATTAAATTGAATAAGACGAAAGTATCGTTAACGGTTGGAAAGACAGAGCAATTAAAGTTAAGTGGAACGAAAAAAGCAGTTACATGGTCTTCTAGTAAGAAAACAGTTGCAACGGTAAGTAAAACGGGAAAAGTTACAGCGAAAGCAGCAGGTACAGCAACAATTACAGCAAAATCAAATGGTAAAAAGTATACTTGTAAAGTGACAGTTACTGCTAAGAAAGCGACAGCAAACGAAAAAACATATACACTAGATACTGTTACATTCAAACTTCCAAAAGATGTTACAGTTGAGAGTGGGACAGAGGGAACATTAAGTATGGCTTCTGTTGAATTAAAAAGCTGCGAGGATTCTTCTATTTTGATATCAAATATCAACCTTGAAGGGGAAGAGATGGATTATGATTTATGGAAAGAAACAATCCAAGAGACAATGGAAGCGCAGATTGAACTGTTGAAATTGCTTTCAGAAGATGAAAACATTGTTACAGATTTTTCATGCAAAGAAGTGACAACGACTATTGGAAAAGGACTTTACACTACATATACAATAAATGCAGACGCAGAAGTTGCTGGATATGTAAATATATATGATATATTTACGAATGATCATTGGGTAGAAGTTATATATATGAATGGGGATCTTGGTGACACACAATGCTTACAAGCTTCTTTTGATATGATAATGAAGACAATTGCGATTGTAAAATAATAAAGTATAGTTTTATATATTGGCTATAATACATATAAGTAAGTACGAATTTGAATGTAGTTTGAATTCGTACTTGCTTTTTGCGTATCCTGAGCATTAAAATAGAGTGAGATATATTCTTAAGAGATGTAGAAGGAGAACGAAAATTATGATTCGATTTGAATGCGATTATGCGGAAGGAGCACATCCTTTAATTTTGCAGAAGCTGATAGAGACGAACGAAGAGCAAACACCAGGTTATGGAGAAGATGTGCATTGTGAGAATGCAAGAAAGTATATAAAAGAACAATGTGGATATGACGATA
>NZ_JAVBNS010000022.1:0-4401 GCF_031551385.1 Anaerosporobacter sp. | reverse complement strand
TACATAAGCTGCCTTGTTGAATGGACCACCCATATCAATTGACATCATACCTGCTACAACACAGCCAAGTAATACTTTACTACCACTTCCCATTGCATTTAAAGCATCTGTTAACGCTGTATTGATACCTGCTACTGCTGGATTAATCGCACACATAATCAAACCAATGAAGAAAATACCAAAAAGAGGATATAGTAATACTGGCTTGATACCTTCCAAACTATCTGGTAACTTATTACATAATTTCTTTAATCCAACTACTAAATAACCACCAATAAAACCTGCTAATAAAGCACCTAAGAAGCCTGCTGGTATTCCTGATTCTGCCGTTAATGTCATACCCGTTGCGGCAATTGAACCACCTACAAAACCGACTGCTAATCCTGGTCTGTCTGCTATACTCATTGCGATATATCCTGCAAGAATTGGTAGCATAAATCCAAACGCTGCATTTCCTATATGTTTGAAAAATGCCGCCAATGGAGTATTCGTACCGAAGTTGGCTGGATCAATCGAATAATCATCTAAGAGAAATGCTAATGCAATTAAGATACCTCCGCCAATAACAAATGGCAACATATGTGATACACCATTCATTAAATGTTTATAAAGCTGTCTTCCTATACTTTCATTTTCTTCCTTGCTCTCACTAGAATCTGCCTCTGAGTGATGATAGACTGGTACTTCTTTATTTACTATCTTTTCAATTAATTCCTGTGGTTTATGAATTCCATCAGCAACCTTAACCTTTAATACTGGTTTTCCACTAAATCTTGCCATATCAACATTCTTATCAGCTGCTATAATAATACCATCTGCTGCTTCAATCTCTTCTTTTGTTAAAACATTTTTCGCTCCACCTGAGCCATTGGTTTCTGCCTTTAATGTATAACCTAACTCTTTTGCTTTTAGCTCTAAACTCTCAGCCGCCATAAATGTATGAGCAATTCCTGTTGGACACGCCGTTACTGCTAAGATGCGATATCCTTTTTCCTCTTTTTTCTCAGGTGCACCAAACTTCTCAATTTCTTTTTCATTAATAATTGCTAAGAAATCTTCTGTTGTTTTTGCATCTAGCAAGCGTTGTCTAAATGTAACATCCATCAACATAACATTCAGATTTGATAATACTTCAAGATGAACATCGCCGCCTTGTTCTGGTGCTGCAATCATAAAGAACAAATTACTTGGAGCACCATCCATAGAATCACAATCCACACCTGTTGGAACGGTCATTGCTGCAAGCCCTGGTTTTAAAACCGCTTTATTCTTAGCATGTGGTATCGCTAATCCTTCTCCTATTGCTGTCGTTCCTAACGCTTCTCTTGCACAAATTCCTGCCTTATATTCTTCCTTGTCGTTTACATTACCTACCTTTGCATGTAAATCAATTAATGTTTGCAATGCCTCTTCTTTTGAATTTGGTCTAGCATTTAATGCTATCGCACCTTTCTTTAATAGATCCGTTATCCTCATATTACTTCCTCCTAACATTCGTTTGTTTTTACGCCCCATAGTATTGAATCTCTATAAAATAACCGTTCCCATTTATTAATAATTAGAGTTCTTGCAACAAAGAATTAATTAGCTCTTTACTGCCAAGTCCTAGTGAAAATGCCGTTGCACTTCCTGAAGCAGTACCCAAACATAAAGCCTTGTTGTAATCCCCTGTTTGAATATAACCTGCCAAGAAACCTGCTACCATGGAATCTCCTGCACCTACCGAATTGACAACTTTTCCTTTTGGAACTCCCATACGATGCACGATATTATTTTCATCTAGCAATATTGCTCCGTCTCCAGCCATTGAAACCAATACATTACGTGCTCCCATGTTTTGTAACTCACGAGCGTATTTGATAATGTCTTCTTCGTTTTCTATTGTTACTCCAAACATTTCTCCTAATTCATGATTGTTCGGCTTAATTAAGAAAGGCTTATATTTAAGAACATTTTTTAGCAAGTCATTCGTAGCATCTACTACAAATCGAATGCTTTTTTCATATAAACGTTTCATAATCTGTTCGTATATATCATCTGGTAATGTATTGGGTATGCTTCCTGCCAGTACTAAAGAGTCTCCTTCTTCTAACTTGTCAAGCTTCTCATATAATTCCTGAATCGCTGTTTCTGGAATAGAAGGGCCATTGGCATTAATCTCTGTTTCGTTATCTGACTTTATCTTTAGATTAATGCGGCTGATTCCTTTTGGTAGACGGATAAAATCAGTCTGAATCCCTTGTGACTTAACTCCCTGTTCAATCTCATCACCAGTAAATCCAGCTATAAATCCAAGGGCAATACTATCTAATCCAAGCGTTTTTAACAGCACTGATACATTGATTCCTTTACCACCATAGAAAACTTCTTCACTTACTGTTCTATTTACCTGTCCTGTTATTAAGTGCTCCACTCCTACTACATAATCAAGTGCTGGATTAAATGTCACTGTATAAATCATTGTTTGCATACCTCCTTTATCATAGCTGCTTCTCTATATTTTTCATCTGGTACAAAATCTGTTATGATACATACCTGATCAAGTGATGCAAAGGTTACGGGAGACACCTTACCGAACTTCGTATGGTCAGCTAATATGTATGTCATATAGCTACGAGAAGTTGCCTCTTTTTTCATAAGTCCTTCCTCAATTTCTGGTGTTGTTACTCCTTGCACTAAGCTGATTCCGTTTGTGCCAAGAAATCCTTTTGTGAAGTTATATTTTCTGAGGTTATTAATACCTTCTGCACCAACTAATGCTTCGGTTGCTAACTTTAATTCTCCGCCGATTACATAAGCTCTACATCCCTTTTGTGCTAACTTTTTTGCATGAACAAAACCATTCGTTACATAAACTGCCTTTGTATTCGTAACATAATCCACAAGTTTCAATGTTGTAGTTCCTGCGTCAATATAGACAAAATCATCATCTTTTATTAATGATGCTGCATATCTTCCTATCTCATTCTTCTCATCAATATTCAATGATGATTTTGTTTCTACATCTTCCTCAAATGATGTTATATCCTCTAAGATTGTTGCTCCACCATGTACCTTATTCAATTTTCCCATCTCATGTAATGTAATAAGATCTCTTCGTATTGTTGATTCCGATGTATCTAGTTCTTTCGTAAGTTCTGTAACCGTTACAGCTTTTCTTTCTTGTAATATCTGAAGTATTAGATTATGTCTCTCTTGTGTTAGCATTTGTATTCCCCCTTACGAATTTGTTTATTAGTATGGTTATATAATAGCACCATTATTATTCAAAGTCAATCATTTTCTTTCACTTTCATTCATATTGTTTCATTTTCATTCAAAATATTTCAATTTCATTTGTCTGGATTTAATTTTCCGTCATTATCTCTCAATTCTACAGACTAAAACAGTCAAACTAGCTCATGAAAATCCTTTCCTATAAATTCAAAAATGGTTATCGCATTTTCATAACACGATAACCATTTCATTTATATTTTGTCTTATATTAAATCAATTATTCAAAATCTCTTTCTCTTTCAATACCGGACTTCTCTTAATATTAACAATCAACGGAATCACCATTAGAATCCAAATAATCGGTTCTGCTAATATGATTCCCATATAATCAAGATAAGGAACTAATATAATAACAACTAAAACCTTTCCTACAAGCTCAATCATACTAGATACAATCGGCGTAATATGGTCTCCTATTCCCTGCATCGAATTACGCAATACTGTAATTACTGCTGGCACAAAGTAGAACAAGCAATCAATCTTTAAGTATAATGTTGCTGTTTTTATAATCTCTGCATCCCTTGTACCTGTTATCATATGAACTAGCCATGGCGCAATTGTATATGTACTAATCATCGTAAGAATCGCCCAAATCCATGTGATAAGAATAACTTTACGAATTCCCTCTTTGATACGTCCTACCTTGCCTGCTCCAAGGTTTTGCCCGCAATAGGTAGCCATTGTCGTCCCACATACACCAAACACAAGCATATAAATCTCCGTTATCTTTCTTGCTGCTGTATGCGCCACAATTGTTTTCGTTCCAAATGTATTAATAGCACTTTGCAACGCTACCGTTCCAAGTGAAACCAGTGATAACATAAATCCCATTGATAATCCTGAAGAATACATTTGTTTAATCCGACTCCAGTTAAGCTCAAAGTCTTCCCTCTTTAGATGTAACATCGGATACTTCTTCCATATATAAATCAAACACATAGCAACAGAACAGATCTGCGCCAATACGGTTGCATAGGCAGCACCTTCTACCCCCATATGAAATCCAAGTATAAACAAGTAATCCAAACCAACATTAAGTATTGTTGCTATAATTAAGAAAATAAGCGGTGTTATGGTATCACCAATTGCAAGTAAAACACTTGCACAAATATTATATATCAGCGC
>NZ_JAVBNS010000268.1:0-20281 GCF_031551385.1 Anaerosporobacter sp. | reverse complement strand
CTTTGTTAGTTTTGCTTCGTATATGCATATTTCATTAAACATAAAACGTCTCCTCAAATTTGAAATTATATAGCATTATATTCTTTTTTCAGTCATTCTTCCATGCCCATAATATTTTTTCATTCATGCTTTTTATTAACAAAGCACTTTCTTTCGCTTGTTGATAGCACTATTCCTATTGACCCTTTTGTGTGACCAGATGAATTAATTACTCTCCCATCTATTCCATACTGTAATAATATTGCTCCAGTATCTAAAATAATATCAGGCAAAATACTTTCTATATTATTTCGACAAATATTATGATTTGAAGCTCGTTACATCAAAAATATTTTATCACATATGACCAGCCGTCGCAATGTTTCAGCCCCAGCATGCGCTTCGCTTCATCCTCAGTCTACGCAATGCTCAGTTCGAAAATACTTCGTATTTCCTCACTGTGTGGCTGTCGCCACATAAGTCTAAAACAAAAAACAACTATCCGTAAGTGCAAGCACTTCCGTCTAGTTGTCTTTTATTTTATCCTTACATTGCTCGTAGCTTATTCGAATTCTCGCACAAGAATTGCAATCCACCTGCAACTATACAAATATATACCGTTTTATTAGCTTTATTTACGATATTATCCGTGTTTTACACTCATATCATACATTCTTAGAACCAGAATAGAACCAGAGTATAACCACTCGAAACACCAGTAATTATCAGCTTTTTCCATATGTTATATATATTGTACTATTCATCATTTTCTGGGTCAAGCAACTTCTTATAGTCTTTTGTAAATGGCTGCGGTTCTTTGTCAAAAAGATATGCCGCACCATTTAAAATTTCTACAATAGTCAATGCTGTTGCAAGAGCATCATTTCGCATATTATTATATACATCCTCTGAAAATGAAACATCGCCAGACTGTAATTGTCTGACGATCTCATTGAATACATCTATTAAGTTTTCCATAGCATTAACAATCTTCTGCACATTTTCCTTTTTCCCTACAACGACAATATTAGAATATATGCAGCTTCTTGCTATAAAATCTTTTTTGTTTATTCCAGATAATGCAACACGCTCTTCTATCAAATCTCTCTCCCACTTATTTGCCCTAAATGAAATTGTTGGATTCTTATGAATACCTGGCATGTATCTAATCTCCTTCCACATTTTTATTTAATTTTGAAATTTCATTGATTTTCTCTGCCAACTCTTCTGCTTGATTAGGATACATATGTGCATATGTCCCAAGGGTAGTATTAATTCTTTCATGCCCTAATCTTTGTGCCACATGCAAAGGCTTTGCATCCAGTTTGGAAATCAACAATGAAGCATGCGAATGGCGCAAATCGTGAAGCCTGATTTTTTTAACGCCCGATAATTTCGCTCCACGAGCCATAGCATTTTCAAGATATGATTTTGAAACCTGAAAGATATGGTCTTTCGATGTCATGCCATAAAGCATCCCCATGTACTCCTGTAACATTTCAATTAAATTATCTGACAGAGCGATAACTCTCTTTCCTCTGTGCGTTTTGGGGTCTGTGATATACTCTTTCCTATCTATTCTTTGCAAGGATTTGTTTACTGTCAATGTCTTTTTATCAAAATCAATATCCTCTATCGTCAAGGCTAAAAGTTCTCCACACCTCATTCCAGTCCAATATAATGTCTGCAGGGCATAGTAGGCTGTTGGCTTATCTTTAAGAACTGCTACAAATTCTTCAAATTCTTCTAACGTGTAATAATCCATTTCATCCGCTTTACCCTTGCCCATTGAACCTGCTATTTCGCAAGGATTCTGTTTTAATCCGTAATATCTACAGGCATATTTCATCATGACTGCCATTTGATTATTAATTGTCTTTAAATATGTAGGCTTAAAACCTTTTTTCATTAAATCCTGTTGCCACAATCTGATATCGGCAGGCGTAATATCCGTGAGTTTCTTCTTTCCGAAGTAAGGTAAAATTTTTAGCTCTACCATATATTTTTTACCCTTTAACGTGCTATAACGTAATCTCACTTCCATATCCTTAATGTATATTTCATATAACGACTGAAACGTCATATCTGAGCTCTGAGAGGCTCTAAGGTTAAACTGTTCTACATATTCAGTTGCAGCCTTTTTAGTAGGAAAATTGCGCTTATGATGCTTAACATTCTTTCCCTGATAATTCTTTGTATACCACTGAACATCCCATAATCCCTTTTCGTTTTTCTTAACATTCATGTCAAATTATCCTTTCTCACTCCCTAGAAATTGCATTTCTAGGGAGTGCTCATTCATTCTTTTTACATTACACTATGAAGTCCGTAATACTTTTCGTTAAAATAAGCCTTGGGAATCCTGCCTGCAATCACAATAAAGCCTTGCTCTTTAAGTTCATCATTAAGACTCCTAATAACTTTATATGCATGTCCATTTGAAACGTCTAATATAGCCGCAACCTCTTCTACATTATAAAAAATACGTTTATCCATATCTTTCATTCCTTTCACTATTTTATATATTGAGCCTCCCTTCTGTAGGGAGGCTCCTGTGCTTGTGTTTTAATCATCTGTATCATCTGCGTCGTCATTGCATCCAGTACGCAAGAGACCTCTATAGCTCTGCTTGAGTTTCGGCGTACAAATCCTATCAATATCACCACCCATATAAGATGGATTCTTCCATTCCTCTAAACCATACTCAACAATAAGCGGTTCTGGTTTGTCCATTCTCTTTCTAGGGCGCAATGCCTTTTTCCTATCTTGACAGTACCACTCAGGATATTCACCCAACATATTTACCACATCATTAATAAATGTGTTTTTCCCCTGTATTGAACCATTTGGATTATTCTTATGACTCCAAGACTTAAACAAATCATGCAAGAAACTAAATGGAATCATATCCCATACAAGCTGTTCCAACATTTCATCCAAGAATTGTCTAACAGGGTCATTAAATTCCTTGAACTCAGCAAGTGCCAATCTACATACAGTAGGCTCTGACAGGCTGTAGAAATTCATATTTAATATTCTAAACAGAACAAATTCCAAAACTGTATCCATATGCAGGTATCGTTCTTTAATGTACTTTCGTTCTTTACCTGTGAAGCACTTATCAAATGGAATAAATAATTGCCTACGATAAAATGAATCTGACTTGTCCTTAATTCTTGGAAATTCATTAAGGCATTGCACCATAAAACCATAAAATTGATAACTGATAGGTGTTTTATGTTTTCTGTTAATAGATATAACATCGTTTGTTATAACCGCTTTCAAGTTAGCAGCCTTATCTACAAACGTACCCACATCATTCTCGTCACGAATAATAGCATTTGCTCTAATGAGTGGCTCCAACAAAAAATCTGTTCCAAAATCCGAAAGAGATAGCGATGCATAACTGCCTTCACCAATTAACGCTCTCATCAGCTCACACAAACTGCCCTTTCCATTATTTCCAGACTGAGCATACAGCACAGCCATCTTCTGCCTTTTAACGAATGGACGTATAATAGCGCTCAAAATTTCCCACATTAGTTGTGTTAACTCTGGATCATCAAATAGCTCCTCCATCCAACTTTCAATATCCCAATTTGTACCGTCTTCATCATTATGGATGACAACATTCTTTGCAAAGGGGTTATAATTAACCTTTGACTTAACCATGAATACATAGTCTGGTGAAAACGGTTCAAGTATCTTTGTCTTGAAATTGAAGATTCCGTTATTTACAGCTATTAAGTCTCTATCCATAGTACGTGAAACCCTTGGAGCGTGCATAAGTAACATCTCCATAACATCATGTAATTCCTTACTTGTGATGGAAAAATTATAAGAGTGTGCAACTCTTTTAAACTCGGTTTCGTCAGTAACATATATGCCTTCATTTACACCATTATCTTTATAAATTGCAAGTAAATCGTAATCAGGATTTACATTCCCTTCACAGGTTTTCACCCTAACAATATTATGTGTATGTAACATAACCAACGCAATTTGACTGGCACATAATTTTTGTGGCGCTGTTAACTTTTCTGTTTTAGATAAATTTTGATTTTCCAAAACAACAGCTTTTTTTATGGTACTCACCAGCTCTGATTCTATATCAGATGGTGACGGAAGACAATCAGGGTCAAGCTGTGCTAAATAATCAATCGTACGCATACGAATCAATTCATTAATCGTCATAATTTTATCTCCTTATTTTTCTATTTTTAGTTTCAAAAAACTTCATTTCTATCAATCAGTCTAATACATTTTCTGATTTGATTTTCAAAGGGAATTCCTGAATTCATTGTTTATTCAGGAATTCTCCCTTTTTTAGATTATTTTTTGTTACCTATTGCAGTTTCTCAATAAATCTAAATCCATTAGCATCAGTCCTTTTTTTACTTCCGTCTTTTCTATAGAAGAAATTTCCTTTTACAATACCTTCTTCTACAACTTCTGTAGCTTTTGGGTGGTTTCTTGTTCCGCTCCATTCTAAAAAAGCACATCTCCATTTGATTCCAATTGATTCTTTTTTTCTTGCAGCATTTTGTTTCGAATACTCAATAATTTCCATTAATTTGTTATCCGTTATTGTTTCTAATCTTCCATAATCCAAATAATAAAAAGCTGTTTCGTTGTAATAGGTACCTGTATGGTGCCATGATGATTGAAAAAGCGCCACTTCTCTCAAATCTTCCACGTGTAATTTCTTTAATAATGATAAGCTACATTGTAATTCAATTTCTGCTGTTTTAATCGCTTTTAAAATATCTGATTTCGTCCATTTTGAAATTGATTTTTCTCCATCTTCATAAGCTTGAACCGCATTATTACTCATCGAGAATCCATAATATCCTGCCATTTCAATTTCTCCTTTTGTATAGTTTTTCTTCTAGTGTTCTAGTCATACTAAAACTCCTTTTTTGATTTTTAGTAACAAAAAAAGCACTCTTTCCTGTTCTAAGGAATAGAGTGCTAAAATAAATCAAATTTATCTTAATAACGTTGTTGAACAAACTAATCGCACTCTATCCTATAATCAGGTCTAATAAAAATACTTTCTGATTAAATTAAAAGGATTTCCTGACTCCATAGTTTAGTCAGGCGAGCCCACGCTCGAGTACTAATGTCCGTACAATCAACCAAGGTTTTACATCTTTCAGCTTCATCTGTCCAATGTAAAGTGGTCCAAAAAATGTTCTAACCGATGATCTACAAAATTTATGTATATATGAATCTTCTGTAGTTCACCTGGGTTTTTGGCTTATTTTCCTCCATATAATTTCTAATAATTACTAATCTATCATCAACCGTGTATTACTCGGTCAATATCATATTAAATCAAAAACAACTTCTGGTTACTGTCATCGCCATAACAAGATAAGTATTTTTCTTTTTCAAATCTCATATACTGCCGATTTAGATAGGCTACAGATAAATCACCTTTATACGCCAGTTCTCCTGCCAGTGCTTCCAGCTTATCATAGGCTTCTTCTATATCAACAATAACGGTTATTGTTCTATTGAAATCAGGTTGCGCTGTCAAAAGTCGAGTTAGTATTTGTTGTAACTTTGGCATTAGCAATTCTTCTTCTACATTAATAAATGTATTTACATCGAACCACCAGCCTTTATCAGCCTCTTTTAGCTCAATCGCAAGACTAGGCGAGTACCACTTAGTACGTGGTGTAGTCACTTCAAATATATAGCCCTTAGTTGAAAGAACTCTCTGAATCACTCCACTGGATATTATCTCCAGTTCTTTTTGATGATTGAATCTCTGTTCAATATCAGCATCCTCATCACTTTCCGTAAGAAAGACCACATCGCTAAGCGGATTATTAACGATACTCACAAATCCTGCGGCTGATACAAGTTCTTCAAATGTTACACCATTTCTTGGTTTTGCAGCATCACTTGTTAATACTTGAAAGTTCTTAATTGATGCCTTTCTTTTTCCTGATACAATCATGCTTAGGCTTGAAGTTCCCATACCTGCTTGTAAAGCATATTCTTTCATCGTTCTGTCAGAACCTTTTGCTTTAGTTATCAATTCTTTAACTTTGCTATAATCCTATGTACCTAACATGTATGTTCCCTGCTTTCTGATTCTATATTAACACATGAATTATGATTTGTAAATAGGAAATTCACATATTTGTAAATTTGTATCAACTTTCAATTTGGGATTACATATTCCAAAAGTTTTAACTACATACTTCATAGTGCTATATTAGCATGGATTTAAATGTCTGTCAAGTGCATAATTCACACCTTATTGAACTCTATTCAATAAATTCATATAACACTATTTAACATGACCCGAAACAACTAATATTACATCCTTCCCAAAGAGTAAAACAAAAATAGGTACTGCCAACCGATTCCAGAGTCAGAGCCTGTAAAACTTTCGTCACTCCGAAGGAGCTTGCTCTTGTACAGAAACAAGATGATAAATGATATACTTAGCAGAAATAGGCGTGCATATTAATGTACTGATTCCGTCATCGTCGCCTTTCGCAGAGTTCAACAGCATTTATCATCTCTCTGTCAAGAGTGGCACAAATCTCTTGTCTGACGTATCCATGAAATATATAAACAAATTTTTTTAGCCGTTCTGCCAGTATTCTACAACTAACCATAATAATCTATATTTTCTCTGACAAACCCCAAATACAACCTTAAGAGAACAGATGCACAGTTTCAATTGATGGTAATTGTAATCATATTTTAAAATTTTTTGTACAGTTATTTTGTCTCAATTTCATTTCTTTGTTTGTCAATCTTCTCTTGAAGATAAGCCGCAAAATATCCTTTATATCGTTCTTGTAATTCAATATATCGCCAATCCTGCCCTGTGATTATACCACGACAGTTTGCTTCGCCACATGTACATGCTAAATTATAAGCCTCATCGGTTTCGTCATCCAACATGGCATAGTCCATCGTTAACTCTTCACCAATCTCAATGTCACGCAAAGCAATACCCGTTATTTCTCCACGCAAACCACAATTTGGGTTACACGAATGATTTACGCGAAGCAAAATTTTTTGTATTTCATCACGTGCAGAATCTTTCTTTGGAGCTAAAAACAATTCATCACTTAAGGGCCAGTAATTATAGCCAAGTTTTTCAATTAACATAGTTTCTCGTGTTAAAATGTATCCTCCTTTAATGAAAACTATCTCACCTTTAGAAATAGGTTCAATAGCAAAAGAGCCTTGTCCGCTAATAGCGTCTTCTCGTTCATTCGCCTTTGGTGTCAAATATGAATATACCATCAATTTTCCTCCTTATATACTATAAAACGCTTGGAATCTCATGTAAAATGCAATGGAAACCTCCACCACCAATTAAGGGTTCGCGAGCACTAAATGGTATTATTTCTCTGTTGGGGTAAATTTTTTTTATTATACTTAATGCGATTTCATCCTCTTCACACTGGAATGTCGGAAAAATAAGTCCAGCGTTAATCAAATAATAATTTATGTAAGAAGGAACTAACTGGAAGCCTTCGATTCTATTCGTTGAAAATGATTCCTGTACAAGACCTAAAGCTTCACCATGTGTTATAAATTGCGGTGAAGGTATGGGTATCTTGTGTAATGTTTGAACTGTTCCACTGGCTTTCAAATTGCTTAATACCTGTCTTGACAAATGATACTGAGGATTGTTTTCATCATCCGTCCATGCCATACATAACTCACCTGGACGAACAATACTGCAGACGTTATCAACATGACCATTTGTTTCATCAAGAGCTAATCCATCCTCAAGCCAAACGATTCGCTCTGCACAGAAATATCTTTTTAAGTAATCCTCTATTTGCCAAGGGGACATTTCTGGATTCCTATTTTTATTGAGCAGTACATTCTTAGTAGTATAAAGTGTACCACTACCGTCAGCTATAACTGCACCTCCTTCTAAAACAACATCATTAACGATATACTTCTTTATTCCAAGATAATCTGAAAGAGTTTTTGCAAACATAGCATCCCGATCCCAAGGATAGTATGCTCCCTCGGTAAGCCCTCCCCAAGAATTAAAATTCCAGCATACTGCCCTGATTTCGGATTTGTTCACGACAAAATTAGGCGATATATCTCTTGCCCAAATATCATCATATTCAATCTCAACAATTCGAACCCTACTATCAAGTCGATTACACACAAGAGCACAAAGATGAGGCTTAACACAAAAAAACACTTCTTCATAGTTGACTATAGTATTTGCCAAGTCAATAATTAGGTTTTGTGCGTGAACAGCACTGTCTCTCCATATATCTTTTCGCTCTGGAAACATAATGATGGTACCGAAATGTTTTTCGTGCTCTCCTCGCGTAATAAATCCATCACTTTTGGGGGATATCATACCAAATCATTCTCCTTTCGCTTCCATATCTTTTTTAACTTCTGTGATGTCTCGAAGCAATGATACTCCATTTGCCTCCTCCCAATATATTACATCGTAATTGGTAAACCCTCCATCATAAACATAGTTATTTCCGTTATCTAGAATAGACTTCGAAACAACATGCTCATATACTTTTTCCGCAATCTCTGTTGTATAACCATTACGACCAATCGGAGATAATATTCCTGCTTTTCCACCAGCCGAGTTTTCATCGCTTCCCATGCTGCTATCATCGTCAGCCATAATCCAACCAGGCGAAATCGATATAACACGAACCTTACTTTTGGGATAGAAGTTATTTCCCAAACTCTTACTAACATTGATTAAGGCAGCCTTACTTGCAGAGTATGAGAGACTTGCATATGTTGCAAGCATGCCATCTGTACTTGCAATATTTACAATTGTTCCATTGGTGTTGATATAATCTTGCAATTCAATACATATTCGCATGGGTGCATAAAAATTACACCGCATAACTGCCTCAAAGTTAGGAAGTGAGAAATTTCTGAACTCATGGACAATTTCATCATCTTCAGTTAAATTCATAGTTCCTGCATTGTTAACAATTACATCGAAACGGTATTCCTTCATCTTTTCGATAAATACAGTTGTCGAATTTTCATCACAAAAATCAACTTGGTATAACGTTAAGTCACTATACTCTTTTTCAAGTTGTTCAGCAATGCTTTTGCTTGTATTGTATGTACCTATTACTTGATAACCTTCAGACAAAAATTTACGGCATATACTTTTTCCGATGTTGCGAGATACCCCTGTGATTAATACTACTTTTTTCATTTTTACCTCCTTAAAATTGGTTGTACTGATTCAACCTGTGAAACAGTGTTTTCTACATTAGCCGTACTAGAAGAGTCAATAAACTGCATTAGGAAAATGCAGATTACAGTGCATATAAGCGTCATAATCGTGAGAATCAAGAACGTTATGCAAGACGTTTTTTTTCTATCAATCGCATTGTTCCAAGCTATAACTATATCGCCTACTCCTTGTTTATTTGCTTGATAAGTTTCATTCACATCCTTCAATATTATTGACAGTCTAAAACAAAAAAAACTTGTAAATATGGACATGATAAGACCTATCCAAAACGCTACCTCACTATAGTTTTCGACAATCTCAAATAAAAGTGTAAGAGGAATGGATATTAACGCACCACTAATAAATGTATAATACTCTTGATCAATACGAAACAGTTTATAGTGAATTTTATCATTTCTTCTTTCCATTCTTTTCACGCTCCTTTGGACCATTTATATCATCTATAAATGCGCGCATTTTAGTTTCGACCACATCTAATCGTTGACGATACAGGTTCAATGCATAGCTTGGGGATGAATCGACTGATTCCTTCATTGATGTTAAATCTCTTATGAGTTGATCTCGTTTACTTTGAAGTGTGCTAATTGCTTCCGTTCGAATCGCTTCTAGTCTGGAGCTATTCATTGTCGGAGCGGATGTTCTTTTTTCTATCTCAGCGCCAAATGTAATATGGATTATTTCCATTTTTCGGTCGATTTCAATTTTAAGAGCAGCTGGACTTTCTTGCTCATCAACCACTTCCACAGAGGGTAATTGATTAATGGCATTCTCCATCTCATCGTTAAGCTTATTCAATGTCGAGTCAATAGCCTCTTTATTATCTTGTAAAAACTGTTCAAAGTCGAATGCTTTCTCACTCTTATTTAGATTTGAAGTAATAATGGCACCTTTGTCATTAATTAACTTTCTTAATGCAGTTTTCTGCTCTGATTCCAAGGAACATTCCTTATCAATTCGAGAGCGAAGCTCACTTATACCCTTTGTATACTTCTCATTCAATGCTCGAACAGATTCTTTAAAAGCCTTAACACATTCATCAAATTCTTTTTGCCTGCTTTGATGTTCTTCCAATGCTTTCTCTAAATCAATTGGAAGTCCTATTTCTGCATAATATTTTTCCCCTGTTTCATCGTCAACAAGTTGCATACTATTTGTAACAAGATTAAAACCAGTTCTTGTTCCTTGCATATCTTTTGTATAGTAATTTTTAAAATCAACTAGTAATTGTCCCAAAGTCTCCTCGTCTGCCTCAATAATCCTAATGCTATCATCCATTGCTTGGGCACGCTCGTAAATGCTCATTATCTCAGGAAATTGCTTGTCAATAAGATTACGATTATATGTCTCTATGCAAGTGCCTGCCCAAAGAACTATCTTATAAGCACTATTGCTTGCCCATAGCGTCAGCGGAGATTTTTCAATCATTTGTAGCATAGCTCTGTCTTTCCACCGAACAGCACGCTTATTTCTTATAAGAAGCAATAATTCAACAAGATCATTTCTTTCATGTTCTTGGACATATTTACTAACTTCTTCGTCAGACAACGCTTCAAACTCGCTGATGGTCAGTTTGTTTTGTTGTGATTGCATATCTCCCCTCTCCATTTCGCATTTATTAGTGTAATAATTTCATACGGATTTGTTTTTCCTATAAGTTATTATAATTTGTACACACTGGTCTTAAGGATGGGGATACATAAATAAACCACCTTTTAAATCATCTTGAATTTCAGCATATAGTTCTTTATATAACTTTTTTACTGCTTTGCACGCAAACGGTTTTATTCCATCTAGCTTTCCTGTTTCATTTACAATTTCTCCAGGACAATATCCACTACAATGTAGTTTAGCTGGACATGCCTTACAATGGGCAAGATTATCCGAATTTCTATTTTGGAGAGTCTTAATTTTTTCAGGATAATATATGATTTTTTTGGTTAGTTCATCAAATTTACCATAAATAAAGCAATCCATGTGATTGGCATTAGTACCGAATACAACTAAGTCACATGCGGAAATATAGCCATCTGGTGTTAGATGGGGAACAGGCGTACAACAACGACAGTTAATTTTTGTATTTGAATCAAAATTACAAATCAGAAAACTACCGTAAAACATACCAACCTGTTTCGCATATCGATATGCTTCAATATAATTATTCACATATGTATCCATGTCAAAATGATATTTATCTTGTGCGCCTTTGTCATCACAAAATGGTTTGATTCCTACTGGTGGAAATTCAGGGTCTGACCATACATAATCTATTCCCATTTGCATAAAATAATCTATCATTTGCTTTTGATGATTATTATTTAAATCTGTAACCGTTACCCTCCCGCCTATCATTAGATTTCTGTCACCTTTATTGTTCAGCAACCATCGTATATTGTCCTCAATGATAGGCGACGAAGGCTCATCATTAGGAAAAGGTCGTTGCTTATCATGGAATTCTGGAGTTCCATCAAATGATATCCATATAATATTGATATTGTTTAAAATCCATTCCCGAACCGCTGGATTAAAAGTTCCATTGGTTTGCAATTCAGTCGTTACAGTAACACTACCTTCTTTTTGTCTGGCATACTTGGTTATTTGTTGCATTAACTCAAACTCTTCCGTTGGCTCACCTGGTCCATAAAATCGAATATGACGACTATTATTATTAGAAAAATACTCGTCGATTCCAGCCTTAGCCACCTCAAATGATAGTGACTTTTCTTCAAGTTTTTCTCTTTCTTCCTGATTATAACAGTATTTACAACGCAATCTACACTTTGTTGTCAAAAAAAAAGAAATCATTTGTTTGTTACAGTGTGGCATAATTAATCTCCTTTGTCCTTGAATATATAATTAAAAAACCCCACAAAATCACCTGTTACAGTGATTTCGTAGGGTTATAATCTACGTGTAGGGCATTTCTATACCCCTGTGCAGCTCACATATTTCGTTTATGCACTCTCATGTATACGTATTATAACAAATAATTCATCAAATTTCAAGAGAACTTGACTTTAATCCTCAAGTTCCTTGAGCCTCCAATCCAGTTTTTAAGTTGATTCAAGATTCATTCAAGGAATATTTCAATATTTTGCGCCTCCCCATTTAATTGCTGCACTGGAATTTCCAAGGCAGCAGCCAAATGTCCACACCGTGTGAAATGTTAGTAGTTCTGATGACTTGTACAGTACATCAATCAATTCCTCTCGTATTATGATTTGCTTTTCTTTTAGCCATTATTTTTTCTACATTTTTATAGCTAATCTCACTTGCAAACATATAACATACTCTAAAAACAAACCATCATGTATACATATCATTAACCATACTAAAATCATTATCATCTAGTGTTCCGTGAGCAATTTCATTTCTCACGTTATAACAAGGAGCCCGCTCTTGTACAGGACAAGATGATAAATGATACACTTACCCGAAATAGGCGTGCATATTAATGTATTGATTCCGTCACCGTCGCCTTTCGCAAAATTTAACAGCATTTATCATCTCGCTGTCAAGAGTGACATAAGCCTCTTGCCTACATATCCCCGAAGAAGCTCCAGAGCAGAACCAGCATAAACTCCAGCAGGTTGTCCATAGTTTTTAACGGTTCGCAGAACAATTCCACCCCTTGACTGTAGTTTTGAATACGCAACACAACCTCCACATTAAAACAACTTATTTTCAATATTCCTCAATTTGTCTAAATCTTTATAATATTCTTTAATATATATATCCATGCAAGCCATTCTATTATCACTGGTTCTATTTTCTCGATATTTTGAATTATAAAAGAAAATGAAATTATGTATCGTAGCTACTAAACCATCACATTCTTTTTGCCATTCTCTAATATCATCTGGTGCAAAATCCATTTCCGTGAATTCGTTATAGAGTTTATTTATTTCTGGAATTACAGTATCCATTCTTTCAAACATCTCATTTTCATCAATAATCTCATTTTGTAAATCTGTATACGCATTAATAACTTTTTCTGCCTGATTTATAATATTAACTATTATCTTATGACTCTTTATCATAAATTCATCTTTGCCCATCACATTATCATCATGTAGATTTCTTATCGCCTCATAATATGAATGTACAGAAATATGTACCTCGTTCAGCATAAAAGTATATTTGCTTTCACTATACCACCACTTTTTATCTTGCTTATCATCAACCCAAGTAGTATGTAATAGATAATTACTATTTATCATGTCGCTTTCATCTAGGCCATAATATACCCATATAATATTAGCATATTTTGATTTATGATTTTTTTCACTTTTCGCGTTTGGGTAAACCTCAAAGTGAATAGCTTCTTTAACAATCTTCTTATTTATATTTGAAATTTCTGCAAATGAATATGGTTCCTTCAATATTACTTTAAGTGAATATCTTTTAAGGCTTCCTGTATGCACTGGTTCTACATCATAGATAGTAAATTCATCATACTCTTTATATATTTTACTTGTTATATAAGGTTTGTAATCGGAACACGAAAAAAATATCGTTCCACCCATATCCGCCTTAAAAATAGGATTCTGCTTCTGTTCTGGATGTCTTTTGTTCCAAACCTCCAAATATAAAAATAAGAGTTTCTTTATATCAAACAGTGATTTCCGTCCTTCTCTAATAATAAATTTATTTAATAACGCACTGCTTAAAAAATCAGTAAAAACGCTTACTGGTTTTTCAGGGTGACCATACGATACTTGATTTGCACTGCTAGATGCCATAACTGCATATCCCTTACCATAAAAATGATTTACAGTCTCCTCTAAATCAAACTCGATATGATTATCTATTTTAAAATTTCCAGACATACAGCAATCCATAATTATAATCTTATTCTTTGCCTTCACTGCTTCCAAATATTTTATTATACTCTCTGTACAGATCAATCCATCTGTAACAACTAAATAATGTTTTTTATCTTGTAAAGTAGTACCATGACCAGAAAAATAAAGTATAATAGTATCCTCATTATTACAAACCGATTTAATCGCTTGCAAACCTTTCACTATTTCATCCTTTAGCACACGACCACTTAGGCCACAACACAAAACATTATTTTCTTCTACCTCTATTCCTCTGATAAGAGAATCTTTTATAAGATTAATATCATTTATGCAAAAAGGCAAATCATCTGCACCTTCTAAATCGTAGCTACTTACTCCGACTATTAATACTTTTATATTGTCCATATTGCCTCCCATCTCTACGCTATCACAGAAAAATGCCTCATTGCTTCTTTTATACACTTTACCTTCTCTTATATAAAGCTTAATCTTCACCAAATAACTTATTGTTACAAGCAGAGCAATAACATTGCTCTTCATCCTTTTCATCTATGTCAACAGCTTCAATAGGACATTGGCAATATGTACAGTAGATTATGTAATTTTTTGCCCCGCAGTTAAGACATGTTCCGACTGGCGCATAATCATCATCTGTACATATATATTCCTCACCACATTCACAGCAAAAAACATCTCTTTCTGTAATAGCGGACGATTTGCCCATTGCATCAAGATGATTTTGTATATCTGCTTTTTCACGAAGATTTGGTAAATTCTCTTCAATAAAATTACATAACACTTTCTTTGTCTTCTCCGCCGAGAACTCGTCCAATTCATCTTGTGTTTCTGGCATATAATTGGTTTGTTCGTAATTAAAGCTGTACTCTCCATTTGTAAAACCGATAACACTCTCAGCTATAGCACCATCTAACTCACATATAATTGTCAACTCACTAGAATGACCCTCAGAATCATTAATATCTAATGTTACAAAGACATTAATAGTCTTATCCGCTATCATATAAGTAACTCTAAAAATCTGTTGATTTGTATCTACATTCTTCAAATCTATATAATCATCAAAATCTATATCTTGTCTTTCTCCAAAAATCTCTATCAATTCACTGTATATTTCATAAAGTGCTTCATTGAAAACATCAATAATCTGTTCTCTTGAATGTACTTTTACACCACTTTCACTTTCAGCAATTGCATCCCAAGCTGCCTGCTCCATAGCTTCCTGCTCCGCCAAATCAGCTTTATATTCTTCTATCATCTCTTGCTCTTCTTCAGAAATGAACTCTCCACAAAACTTTGTATAGGCAGTCGTCAACTCTATTAAAACCTTTTCGCACAACGTAAAGATATTCATAAACGATTCACTGTCTAACAATTTATTATGTGCAATCTGATTTCTTCTTTTTTCAAAAAGCCTATATGTATCTAAAAAATCTACGCTTAAATGTTTTCCAAAGCACATATTCCATATATCAATCTGTGGTTGACATTGTGACCTTAAAAGTGATACTAAATCTTCATTTGAGTAGTGATTGAGAACCTCCTCGACTTTTTCATCGTATGTAGGAGTCCATTTCAATGTTTTTGTTTTTGCAATTTCCATTAAATCATTTAACTCTAGTGACATTAAATACGGTTGTATATCTTTGTATTGTCCAGCATACTCACGCGTATCTTCAATTCGACTTTTACGATTTTTCTTTATATTGGCAGCAATATTTTCATTCCACCAATTTGCTCCAAAAATTTTTGTAAACACATCATTTACATAATATCTAAATAAATTTTCTATTTCGTAAATGCGAGGATATAAATTTGATGCATAAAATGCTGACTGCTTATCCACCAGACAATATCTATTATTCCATTCTTTTATTTCTCCTCTTAGTTTGTGCTTTAATACTTCCAAGCAATTGCTATCACTTTCAGTAGAAAAAGTATAATTATCTGAACAGATTTCTACATATAAAATTTCGGCCTTATTATATGTTTCATATGTAAACTTTACAGTAAAATTAATTGTCATAGGAACATTTTTTCGGATTTCTTTACATGAAAATGAATATACATATGTTTCAAGATTTTCATGTTGATATGTAATAATATCACTACCTTCTGCAAAGGGGCTTTCACACTCGTATGTTTGGAGATTTTCAATTATTCCTTCCGATAGAAGTTTCGATATTATAGCGGAATAGTAACTTTCCCTACTATCTGGTAATGTATTATTCAATTCTGAGAAACAATATTTAACTAAAATTTGCTGTTCCAAACTTTTTCCTCCTACACGGCTATCTCATATATATCAGTTTTTTACTCACATTCACTTTTAACTATATAATATGCTGTGGAACAACAACACACTCATCCAACTGCTTATGTAAAAACGAAATTGTCGTTAAAATGTCAATTGCATCCTGTTCATTCACAACCCATTTGATTTTTAATTCATGCGCCGTCACATTTCGTACCATGTGCGTAATTCCATTTAGCATCTCCTTCAGCCCATTCTGTAAATTTTTATCAGTAGAAGTCTGCAATGAACTTATTGCCAGTCTGGGATTGTTTACAGAAAAAACAGTATTAAATAGTGAAGAGCCATCATCTTGAAGTCCTGTTTTTTCTCTTACCTTTTCCGCTAAGCTTTTAGCAGCTTCCAATACTGCATGGAAATAGTTTTCTTTGAGATACTCTTCCTTACAACACTTTATTACATCTGTATGAATATGTCTCTTTTGCAGTTCATTTATCAAATTACAAGTTCTTCGCTCAACCTCGGAAATTGTAGTTGCTGCAACAGTCTTTATTAATTTCCCTTCCTTTGTTAATTCTAATCCCATCAATAATAAAGGCTTATTTACTTCTGCTAAAATTTTGTCATAGTTGTCACTGCTACCAGATACAAATCTGACTGGGTTCAAACTTTTCTTAATAAAATTTAAGAAAGCATTAGATGCCCCATCTATTTCCTGTCTATCCCGAAAAGTATAAAATATTCTTTTCCATTTTGTACTTTCATTACTTGTGTCCATAACTCCGCACTCAAGAAAAATACTATCCATCTGGCTGCCAGTCATGCATTCTCCTATAGTTCTTGCCAATACTTCAATTTCAGAATTGGTTAGCTTTCTTATCTTTTCTGCCATAACGCATAATCTCCTTAATAATATTCTTCATACTGTGCCATTTCACTTCTCATATCAGATTCCCAGTCCGCAACAGCTTCAAATTCACTGTCACATCCATCACAAAAATTTGATATTGCTTGCATAAACTCATAAGTATTTTTTAAGTCAATATTTATATCGTCAAATCGATATTCTAAACTGTATGAGGTGGGATATCTAAAAATATCGCCATTCTTATCTATTCCGCTCAATTCCTGTATTTGTTTCTCTACAAGATTAATTAACTCCAAACTTTGTGCTTGAGCTTTTGAATAATGTTCAATCATTGGACGTGCATGCTTCCACAATTCTTTGTAGAGCAAATGACTCCTTCTTTTACTTAGAAAAACATTCCTTGGCACCCTATGTTCTATGGTTTTATAAAACATTCTTTTTAGACCTAACTCTATAAGGTTTCTCATCAGAAACAAAATTGGAAATGTTTTATCTTCCTTTGTGATTTCACTACACTCATAAAACAAAAATTCTGCTGCCAAACTATAGCCCCAAACCTGCTTATGAAAGCCGTCACCCGAAAGCGACTCCCACAAATAACAATTACCAATTCCATGACTGGAAAATTGTAATAATTCCGAAGAACGAGCAGCATCAAATCTATCTATTCTTTCACTTTCAGGTATATGTAAACATTTCTGTACAATACCATATGCTTGCAGCATACTATTTGCCATATCAACAACATTCAAAAACTTATTCCTATATTTTGAAAGGAAATCATCTTCAAAAGGAAAACGAAATAAATCCGACTTAGCATCAACTTCTTCTAACGACAATAAATACTCTTTTATCCAATGGTGTTCATCCGAAGTAAGTACCGTTGCTGTTTCCATGTCATATGTTTCAAACAGCTTATACAGGTCATGCTTACATTCAAGAAATATTTGTTGTATTTTATGCTTACTTACAACCACATCGCATATGAAAGCCTTTATCCCCAATTCCATTCCCTGCCTGAATAAATACATACTAGGCAAAAACCACGTATCAGACTTAATATTATCATGACCGCTATCAACTATCTTTTCACATATTTTATATCCACATATAAAAAAGTCTTCTGACAATTTCTGATAATCTTTCTTTAAATTTCTGCTCCATTTTATGTGTACCAAATAATTAGAATCATTTATATCAAAAAAGCTTTTTCCACCGACTGGCCATAATTCGTGTGCGTAACTCATCAAATCCCCTCTTCCATGTTTGTAATATCGTAACATAATTATAATTCTATAGTCGTATACTTACAACTTTCTTTTGCAAAATTCAGCATCTTTGTACACTCATCATTCTTGCCTTATATTTAGTTTTTTATCTTTTCCTGTTCCATGCCTATTTCTGCGGGAACAGGCTAAGTATTTCTTATGCTGAAACTACCTTTATACTGATTTTTCACCATTTATACCTATTCATGTTATTTTATCAGCAATTATACCTGTAACTGTAGGGCACCCCGAAGTAGATAGTTTTATCATCTACGAGTGGGCAAGAAGGACGTGTTGCAAAATGACTATTTAGTCATCGAGTAACACGCCCTTCGCAGTAAGACACAAGCAAAGCGCAGGGTGGAATCTCAAGCCAAAGGCGCAGAGATTTCGACGAACGTCAGCTATGCTGACCACAGAGAACTCTGAGTTGACGTAGTCAAAAAAGAGGGCTCCGTGTCGTTCGTTCTTATGCCCTAACGACGAAAGCCGACTGTTCCATCAGTGGAGGCGAGAATTCGTCATATACCTACACTATCAAGGCTTTGAGCCTGTCCACTCACAACGTAAAAACGTTGTCCCTATTTGGGGGATAGGGGACAAAGCCATAAGAAAGCATGATAAATACGCTATCATGCGGGGACATCTGGAACGTATCGAGTAGCACGCTTGTCCCCTACCAGACGAAGTATCAGAATTCACAAAATTAACAGCTAATTCATGTCCCCAGTCGGGGACAAATAAAGCTAAGAAAGCTGTTTCTAATTTATAAACCTATGGTAGTCTAGTCAGGGGATCGTGTGCGAAATAATATTATAAAGTGATATATTCGGTGCTGGCATTTATGCCAACACCAAGCGAAGCGTAAAAAAAGTGGCACTTTCCCTTGTGGAAAGAGTATGAAAAAAAATTATTGCCCCTTTGCGGGTTCTGAATGAGCTATATTACTGTACACGACGAATATATAGCAACTCTTTGGGCTTTGAATAGGCTATATTACTGTACACGACGAATATATAGCAACTCTTTGGGCTTTGAATGGGCTATATTACTGTACACGACGAATATATAGTAACTCTTTGGGCTTTGAATGGGCTATATTACTGTACACGATAATGATACAAACAAAGATACTTTAATAAATTTCATTTCCGACAGCAAAAAAGAGTAGCAAGAGCTACCCTTTTAGTCATTTTTTTCGCCATATTAATAAAACAACTTTGTATATTCAGTCTGTGTGTCCGCAATATGATAGACGTAAACAATCTCGCCAATTACTCTGTGTATCGCCACATGCTTTTTACAAATAACCATCCGATAGCCTTGCCTATTCAGCCATTCATCTGGTGTCATTGAACCAGAATCAGGAAAACTTTCTAATCGTTCAAGGGCATCAAGAATAGAATCCGTTACTTGTAAAGCTGTCTCCACACCAAATTGTATTACATACCAATCTTCTATACGTTTTAAGTCTTCCCAAGCAGTAGGAAGAATTTCAATCTTATATGTCATTTACTCTCTCCCTCAAACGCTTCCTAGCTTCTGAAATACTATATGTTTCTGCACCATCCAAGCGCTCTTGTTCTGCCTGTAATACCTTTGCACGCAGTTGTAAGGTCTGCTCTCGTTTTTCAAAAGCTTCTATGCTCATAAGCACTAAATCACCTTCACCATTTTTGGTTATATAAATAGGCTCCTTTGTTTCCTTTGCCATATTTGAAATTGTTGCATAGTCATTCCTCAAGGCTGCCGATGCTTTTATAATCATTTTGCCACCTCCATATCATTATTGTGATATAATTATATCTTTTTTTGTTTATATTGTAAACCTATTTTCACTAA
>NZ_JAVBNS010000097.1:0-14097 GCF_031551385.1 Anaerosporobacter sp. | reverse complement strand
TTAAGTTATAAAAGAGGAGTATCTCCGACTAGATTAATCCTTACTGGTATTGGCGTAAATGTTGGTATTAACGCATTTATTTCGCTATATCAACTTAATATGTCGAAGGGGGATTACAATCAAGTGCTGACATGGACAAGTGGAAGTCTATGGGGAAGCAGTTGGAAATTCTTCTGGCTTGTGACACCATTAGTAATCGTATTCTTAATTCTAATTATACGAAAAGCGAAGATACTTGACGTTTTAGATTTGGGCGACGAGATTGCAATCGGGCTTGGCGTGAAGGTTGAGAAAGAACGAAGATTGTTATTCTTTTGTGCAGTTATCTTGTCTGCATTGGCAACATCTGTAGCAGGAAATATTGCGTTCTTAGGCTTGCTTGGGCCTCATATCGCAAAGCGACTTGTTGGACCAGTGCATCGCAGACAGATACCAATGGCAGCAGGGATCAGTTGTATTATTATAATAGTAGCGGATTCGATGTCAAGAAATGCATTCTCACCAATTGAGATACCAGCAGGAATTATGATTTCGATTATTGGTGTGCCGTATTTTATCTATTTGATGTTGAAAGAAGATTAGAGTAGCAGAAGTCTTGCTGGTGAAAATATTAGAAATGTAACTGTTTGGATAAGCTAGTAATGTAGTTAGTGCCTGAATGTTTGAATACCAAAATATTTAATGGAGAAAGATTATGAAAGCAATTGAAGTAAAAGACTTAGATGTTGCATATGAGAAGAAATATATAATAGAAAAGATGAATTTAGAAATCCCTATGGGAAAGATTACGATGATTATTGGTTCGAACGGTTGCGGAAAATCTACGTTGCTGAAAACAATTGCACGAATTCTTATTCCCCGTAAGGGCGAGATTAAGCTAAATGGTCTATCCATCAAGCAACAAGCTCCGAAAGAGGTTGCAAAGAAGATGGCAGTACTGCCACAAAGTCCAACTGTGCCATCAGGATTGTTAGTAAAAGAATTAGTTTCCTATGGTCGTTTCCCATATCAAAGTGCTCTAGGTGGATTAAAGCAAGAAGATATCGATATGGTAAACTGGGCGATGGAAGTTACAGGAATATCAGAATTTGCAAATCGTGCAGTAGATAGTCTGTCTGGAGGGCAAAGACAGCGTGCATGGATTGCTATGGCATTAGCGCAGGAGACAGAGATCCTTGTACTTGATGAACCAACAACGTATCTCGATATGGCGCACCAATTGGAGATTCTACTATTACTACAAAAACTGAATCGCGAGCAGAACCGCACGATTGTTATGGTGCTTCATGAATTAAACAATGCAACCAAGTTTGCAGATTACATCATAGGAATGAAGGAAGGGAATGTTGTATTCAAAGGGAAGCCACTTGATGTTATCACAAGTGAGAATCTAAATACTTTATATGGCATAGATGCGAAACTGCAAGTTGATGAGACGGGAAGGTATCCGATTTGTGTGGATTTTAATGTTTGATGATGCAAAGGAGAAAAGGGCATGGGTTTCATGCTTAATAAAATGCTTGGGAATAGATTGAAATTGATTTATCAAGCATTAGGGACAATTATATAGTAATTATAGCATTTGCACTGGAATTCCCAGTGCATTTTTTGCGTGGTGTCATTGAAAATTTATATAAGAATACGCATTATGATGCAACAAAGAAACAATATCGTGATATATTGAAAATGTGGAGGGCAAAGGATTTGTGTATGGTGTTTGTGAATGCAGGTTGCAGTAGTACGAAAAAGTGAATGAAAATCTGAATAGCATAGAAACAGAACAAGGGGGAAGTAAATATGGTGAGGTATAAAGATTCGATGGTTATTCAAGTAACGAGTTTAGAGTAAGTGAAATGTAGTAATGCCAATTGAATTCAGGGAGGATTATTATGAAAACAAAAAGGATAAAATTATTAGTAACATTAAGTGCAGTATTAATAATACTAGCATCTTGCGGGAAAACATCTAATAAAGATATTTCTGTCGGACAAGAGATGAATAATACGTCAGAAGCAGAACCAGAATCAGAACTAGAAGCAGAACAAGAAGCAGAGAAAGAAGTAGAATTAGAAAGCAATGAGACAGAGGAAATTCCAAGCTTGATATACCTTCGAGATGGAAATACAGAAGCACTGGTTGGGTTTAAACTAGGTGATGCATTTGACTATAATATCTTTGAAATAGCTGGCTGGTCTGGAGATGGAGACTTCTTTTACCATTTAAAAGAATGGGGAAATCATAGTGTGCACTTTTACTTTAGTGGTAAGGGCAACCGTTTCAGCGGACTGACAGCTTCTTGTGGGGATGACTTCTTTGGTATAAAAACATCAGAAGATGATTTTGAAGAGATTGTTGATATTTTAGGTGAACCAGATGAGTACGAAGAAAATGTTAACTGGGATGGAGATGGAAATGCAACATACTATTTCGAAAAAGCGACGCTATCGGTTCGTGTACATAGTGACGGCATCATAAGTTATATTGATTACAGGGCAAATGATGATCTGTTTGAAGAAATAGTTCAAACGGAGATAGATACGGAATATGATAAGGACTTGAAAGCGAGTCACAGCTATGATGAAACTATTTATGCATGGGAATATTCCGAATTGAACGATACCGCGCATTATGACCCATATGAAGAAAAGTGGGACGAAACTTGTGAAGAAAATAAAAAAACAGAATTTATTAGAAACTATCTTCAGTACATAAAAATAGAAAAAACTGAGCCAGATGGAATTAGTTATGATGAAAAAGGAAATCCTCTAGTAGAATATTATTTGATGGAGGACAATCGAATTTGTTTTATTATTCATATGTGGGGAAATTACCTAGTTGATTTTGAAGCAGATAAAAGAGCTTATACAGACGGTTTATATTGCGTAATACTTCAAATCAATAAGGAGCACAAGGCAGGAAATATAATTTATGACATTAGTACCAATAATAATACGACATGTGAGAAATTATATGATGCCCAAGGAAAACAAATGGCAAATGTTACTTATGAGTATAGTCGTAATGTGCCAATTCCATTTGTAATCGATTCATGGAATATTGATGCTGGTTATGATTTATTAAATACATTGTGTCGCAATCATAAATTCAGTCTATATAAGAAGGATGCGCAGTTTGATGAAGCGGGGAATCTTATAGCCTATGAAGGAAGCGTTGCTAATAATGGTTGGAGAACATATCTTTCAAAACCTTCAAAATGTGTTTTTGGAGAAGAGGGCAGGTTAGTGGCATTGCAAGAGAGCATGTTAGCGGAGGACATTGAAAGAGGCTGGGGAAGTTGGGATGAAACGATTGACTACTCGGGTCAAATCGAATTCAACTATCAGAAGAATGGGAATATAGAAAAGGTGGAATATGTTTGTTCTTCGTGGACACACGGAACGACGGATCCCACCGGAAGGATATATTATGATGATAAGGGGAGAATGATAAGCAATGATTATTATGTAACGCATGGTGGTCATGTTAACATTTTTCTTTATGAAGGGGAAGAAGAAAGACCTTGGGCATGCTTCTATTGGTGTAGTTATGGAAATGGGTTCGAAGATATATATCTTTTTGAGTAGAAAGGATGTTTAAATATGCTTGGAAGTAGTGGGGGGAGTGAAAATGGAGAATTCACTAAGCTTGCAAAAAGAAGTTAAAATTGATGGAATAATTACTCTGTTACAAAGGCAAAAATCCCAATAGATATAGGAAAAGCTAGTGATTTAGAAAATACGACAAGACATGAAAGTGACTATTTATCTTAAATAGAAGAGCTTTTGTGTCTTTTTTGGTATATGAAAATTGCAGACAGCAATAATTGTTTTTAATATTAATACATATGAAAGTTGCCATTGGAGCTCTGCGGTTTGATAAGGGGATAACCTAGAAATAGGTTACCATACTTTATTGCTGTCTAAAACTCCAAAAAGAATTAAAAACTAGTATTATTTGACTATATGTTACAAAAGAGTGATGTGGTAAAATATAGTAATTGAAAACTGTTAATAGTCATATAGGTATCAAAGTATTAAAAGAAGAAAAAGAAGAAAAAAATTACAGGAAAATATACGAAGGAGAGATAATGTGAGTTTAGATGTAAAGAATGAAGAAATTGTAATTGATGGAGCTGTGTTGAAATGTACAATGGGGACGAAGACTACAACGTTACATGTTACAGAGAGTCATGGAGTGAAGGTGCAGGGAAAAAATCAAGCTGTAATTACAGACCACGATGTACCTACTAACATTGATACATTCGGATATTGTAATAAGAGCAAAACGGAATGTAAGCCCAATTTACATAATGACTGGTTAGGTGGTAAACGAGACTACCTAGTAGGGAAGCAACGAGCTTTAACAGCAAGCAGTTGTCTTCCATGCATTAACTGTGGAATAATTAGCATCATTGATAATGGACAGAGAGAGGAAATACAGAGAAAGGAAACAAAAATTGATAATGAGCGTATTTCTACATTGAAAAGAATGCTTAAGTATGGCAGCAGAGGTAAAGAGGTTATGCAATTGCAGGAAAACCTAATAACGCTTAAGTGTGGAATGCTTGTAGTAGATGGTAAATATGGAGCGAAAACAAAGCAAGCCGTTAATGTGTTTCAAAAGAAGTACGGACTACATGTAAGTGGTATCGCAGATCTTGAGACAAGGGCAAAGATTATGGAATTATTGTTGAAGGAATCAGAGGTAGAGGCACATGCAATTGAAGATTATTTAGAGGAGGGGCAGAGGAAGAAAGCGGAAGCGAAGAAGAAAGCAGAGGAAGAGAAAAAGAAATATTTTATAATACATAAGGCTGGAGCCTCTGTAAGAAGCAGACCTACAGAGAAAGCAACAAAGCTAGCATCATTTGCACCAAAAGAAAGAATCATGGTTGTCATAGATAGCAAGACAAATAACATAATAACTAAAAAAGATGAAGAAAAAGATGATTCTGAAAAGAAAGATAGATTATGGTTAAAAGTAGAGTATATGGATAGTAATAAAAAGAAGCAAACTGGTTGGATACTATATAAAAATGCCATGCCAGATAAGATGGTGGAAACGATTTTTCCGGAAAAAGTGACTATGACATATAAGATTGGTGAAAAAGTTAAAAAGAAAGAGGTATCTATAGTGGATAAATGGGGGGCTCCAGGGCAGGGGAATTATGATACAGTATTAAATATAGATGCTGAAGGCAGATATGTAGTGGCAGTAGGACCTAAAATCCTTAATCCAAACTATATAGATGATGGGAAGATTCAAGATGATGACTTTATTTTGATTAATAAAAAGATAGATGTTGTTCTTGAAGATATAAATACAAAAAAACAAAAAATTCTTAAGTGTATAGTAGGTGATTGGAAGGCGCATTCTTATAATGACTATAATTGGTATGAAAAAAATACGCATAAGCGTAAAGACAATAAGGATAAAATTAAGAAGGCTTTTGTGAATGTAGAAAATGGAATATTACAGACCGGAATAGCATATCCCAATTCTTGGAATGCAGATGGAAGTCTGGTTTGCTCTTTAGATCATTGTAATGGTAACGTGATAGAATTTTGTGGGCAGACAGTTGATATAGATACTAAGCAATATAAATTAGTAAAAGTGATTTCATATCCAGGTGGTAGTAAATAGAAACTGAAAAGATACACGAAATATATTTTCAATAAAGAGAAGGAGAGTGATATAAAATGAAAAGAAAAAAGATGTTCTTAATACCATTACTAATACTATTACTGCTAATAGTTTTTCTGACAGCCATAAATATAAATAACGGAGAAAAGAAAGACTTCTTAAATGAAATAAAACCTTTCCGTGCTGCTAAAACCGCAATAAGAATATATGATCGTTGTTCTGATTTTCCATATGAGAATATGGAGTATATAAACGATGAGGCGTATGAGTTTCTCAAAAAAGAATATGCAAAAATTGATTTTTGTGCAGAATTTGAGAAAGGAAACTTAGAAGTCTATGATTATTATAGAGAGAAGTTTAATAGATTGCTTAATAATGAAGTGACATTTACAGTGGAAAATCCAGCGACGGGGAAGGAAGAAGAGGTTTATTTGAATGAGTTTGGACATTTTTGTTTATATGAAGAAGAGGATGAACGTGATGTATTTAATTTAAGCCAATATGAGTATTATTTTTTTGATATAGATGGGGATAGTACACCAGAATTATGTGTGAGAAATAGAGGAGACTTTATTTATATATTTAAATATTGCATTGATACAGACAAGTATCTGCTATGGTATGAGATACAAAATTCCTACATAGACCTAAATGGTACTAGAAAGATGATATGGGAAGGCGATGGACTATTGCAATGCGTTTATGAATTAGATGAAAACGGAGAAGATATATGCACTCTATCTTTTTATTGGGCTGGAAGATACAAAGGAAAAATTGATCAATATGAAGAAATATATATGCTCGGACTACCGAACTATTACAATGAAGAAGAGCAAATAGAACTGCCAGAATATATAGAAAAACAAGGGTATTATGCAAGATGGAGTGGAACATATTTTTTTAGAGTGTACGAAGACCAATACTTGGCGGTTAAAAAAGAATTTGATGCGGCAAGGGATTTGTCGAGGTACAGATTGAAGGAAGTGACATATACCTATGAAGAATTGTTTGGAGAATTTAATTGATAGAATATGGAAAGGAAAGGAAAGGAAAGGTCTCATGAAAGTGAAAAAGTGTGTGAAAGTTGCAGTGGGAATTATTGCGGTAAGTGTAATCAGTATCTTAGTGGTCTGTAATTTTTATCATAAAGCGAAATTAAGCGAAGAGAGGAAAAAGAACTTTGTACGTTGTTCGTTACAGGAAAGAAGAATTGCCAAGGGAAATGGAATTACAATTACAACGCTAGATGGTGGATATGTGTTTGAAGATTCATTAGAAGAAACATATATAAATGGAAAGCCGTATTGGAGCTATCTAGGTTTAAAAGGCGGTGGAAGTCTGGATGCAGTTTTTCGATATGAAGATAGATTAATCTATATAGCACCATATATTCGAATGGAAGACGAAATTATGTATCAAGTAGCAATCATACAGGATATAGAAACAGGAGAATACAACATTGTAAAGTTAGTAGATGAGAAGAATTGGTGTAGAAGTACGGGGAAAATAGTTTGGATTATAGGGGATGAGCTATACTATGATTTTTATTATGTTCCAGAAGGAAAGGATTTTTGGAGATATAGTATTCATGCAATGGATTTGAAGACCTATAAAAAGAAAAGTGTTTGTAATTATGATGAACTAGGAGTACTTTGTGAAGAAGCCGAACATTATGGAGCAGGCGAAGAGCCTGAGCCCTATAGTGGAGGTAGAATCGATTACTTTGTTGTACGTGAAGATGGTGCGATTGCATTTGAAGAAGTTTGTAATCGAAGAGGTTTTAACATTTATGTATGTCGAGATGGTGTGATTAAGCAAAGAGTGGATTCGGAAGATGTTTATTTGCAAGACTATGATATGAAAGGATTATATTACATAAGAAAAGAGAATACTGCTGACTTGAGTGAAGATGATGAAGGTTGGGATGATAGGCAGAATGAACTTGTTCTACAAACAGATAAAGGGAAAGAAACGGTTCTGTTGAGAGAAGAAGATATCGTACTGAAAGATGAGAGATTGAGGGATTTTGTATACTTGAAGGAAGTTAAAGTAAGTGATGAGTATTTTCTGCTGATAGAATCGGATATTGTGCAAAAATATGATTTTAATGGTCAACTGTTAAAGGAAGCAAAAATTAAGTATTGGGAGGGTGAAGATAAGGTGAGTTCGCGACAAGAGGTATACTATGAAGGTAGCATAGGGGAAGTAAATATGGTGTGGTATAAAGATTCGATGTGTATTCAAGTAACGAGTTTGGAGTAGATGAAATGATGAAGATGAATGCATCGTGGGGGAGTTACTTTTATAAAAAATTAGTCGAGATTTAGTTGCAGAATTGCCAGAGATCAAGTCATTTTCTCCAAGAAACTTACAGTATATGAATCAATTTTATAGATTGTATTCAAATATCGAGATTACGCCTCAACTTGATGCGTAAATATTAAAAAATCAATTTATGCCCCAAGTTGGGGCGCAAAAGGAGAGTGAAGATAAGGTGAGTTCGCGACATGAGGCATACTATGTAAAAAATGTTCATAAATATTCTTGACATCAATTGTTAATCTGAGTAAAATAATCTAGGTTGAAGATATTAATAAACGTATTCTAATATCGTTAACCCCAAATCAAGACAGGTTATATAGACAAAACAGAGTATAAAGAAAAGAATTTTATACAAAACTTCATATAGAAAACATAGAGTGAAACAATTGGTTCACGAAGGGGTACACCACCGCGGGTGTATTTCTTTGTGAACCTTTTTTGTGTATAACGATAGATGTTTTTATAAGTATAAGCAGTTTTTATTGAAATGTATCGTACAACATTCTATGAATTCTATAAATAAATGATACTTAGGGAATGCTCCCTAAAAGGTATTGCAAACGTTACTATATGTTTATACAGCCTATGAACAATTATAAAATATAAATAATGATAAACAACAAAAAAACAACAAAACAATAAGAAAACTACAAGGAGGTATCTATGATTCGCTTAAATGGAAAAGAAGTAACATTAAACAATCCAACTACTCTACAACAATTAATAGAAGAACAAGGCTATGTACTGACACAAATTGCAGTAGAGAAAAACGGTGAGATTATACCAAAGAGTATCTACGGACAAGAGATGGTGCAAGATGGCGATGAAATCGAAGTTGTTACATTTGTTGGAGGTGGCTGATGAATCATTATCCAACAAGAGAAGAAGTATATGAGGAATTATGCAAACGGCATACAAGAAAGGTGCAGGAACGATTATGGAATGCGAAAGTTGCAGTTGCGGGTTTGGGTGGACTTGGTTCGACGATAGCGATAGCACTAGCCAGAGTGTGGGTAGGAAAACTGCATCTGATTGATTTTGACCAAGTGGATTTGAGTAATCTAAACCGTCAGCAATATCGAATGAGTGACCTTGGGATGTATAAAACAGAAGCATTAAAGGAACAGCTTTTGTCGATTAATCCATATCTGGATATACGAATGGATACGGTGAAAGTAACAGAAGAGAATGTGAAACAATTGTTTGAGGAAGATGAAATTATCTGTGAGGCATTCGATAGACCAGAGGCAAAGGCAATGCTAGTGAATGCTTTCTTTGAACATTACCCGAATAAGCGGTTAGTTGCGGGTTCAGGTATGGCAGGCTATGAAAGTAGTAATACAATACAGACTAGGAAAGTTGCAAAGAATTTTTATCTATGTGGAGATGGAACGACGGGGATAGAAGTAAGCAATGGGTTAATGGCACCAAGGATTGGAATCTGCGCATCGCATGAGGCGAATATGATTGTGCGGTTGATTCTTGGGGAAGATGAAGTGTGATTTGGCGGTTGTTATTCCATGGGTATATGGGTATGTCAGAAAATTCATAGCCCAGTACAAGCGTTTTCAGACCGACACTAGTTTTTATTTGACTTTCACTTATAGAAAATCCGCATACAATTACTTCCTAAATAGTTGATGGGAAATATATGCACAAACACAAACAAGAAAGGCTGGACAAAACAATGAATCAAACATATACACATGCAACAAACAACGATACCTTCACACTTGGAGGACATGAATTTCAATCAAGATTTATTCTAGGCTCAGGAAAGTATTCTTTAGATTTAATCAAAGCAGCAGTAGAGGAAGCTGGTGCACAAATCATTACATTGGCTCTTCGCAGAGCGAACCAAGGTGGAATGGAGAATATCTTAGATTACATACCAAAGGGAGTAACATTACTACCGAATACATCAGGAGCAAGAACGGCAGACGAAGCAGTTCGCATTGCACGTTTGGCAAGAGAAGTTGGGTGTGGGGATTTTGTAAAGATTGAAGTAATACGAGATACCAAATATCTATTACCCGACAATCAAGAAACAATCAAAGCAACAGAGATTCTTGCGAAAGAGGGCTTTGTCGTTATGCCATATATGTATCCAGATTTGAATGTGGCAAGGGACTTGGCGAATGCGGGAGCTGCTTGTATTATGCCACTTGGTGCACCAATCGGAACGAATAAAGGAATCTGTACGAAAGATTTTATACAGATATTAATTGATGAGATAGACTTGCCGATTATTGTGGATGCGGGAATCGGAAAACCATCACATGCTTGTGAGGCTATGGAAATGGGAGCAGCGGCGGTTATGGCAAACACAGCAATTGCAACCGCAGGAGATGTGCCAGCCATGGCATCTGCTTTCAAGATGGCAATTGAATCTGGACGAAAAGCATATCTTGCAGGTCTTGGCAGAGTCATCGACAAGGGCGCAAGTGCATCATCCCCATTAACAGGCTTTTTACATGAATAAACAAAAGGAGGACCCCCTATGGATCACATGACATACCTTCCAGACATGGAAGTATTAAATTCAGATATCGAATCCAAAGTAATCGAGAGAATGAATGCCTATGACTATGATAGGTATACAGAACAAGATGTAAGAATGGCACTTGCACATGAGAAATGTACGGTAGAAGATTTTGAAGCATTTTTGTCCCCAGCGGCATTGCCATTCCTAGAAGAGATGGCGCAGAAAGCGAAGCTTGAGACAAGAAAACATTTCGGAAATTCAGTATATATGTTTACGCCAATCTATATAGCAAACTATTGTGAGAATTACTGTATCTACTGTGGCTTTAACTGCCATAACAACATAAAACGGGCGAAGTTGAATGAAGAGCAGATTGAAACAGAGATGAAGGAGATTGCGAAATCGGGTCTTCAAGAGGTTTTGATTTTGACTGGCGAGAGCAAGAAGATGTCAGATGTGCATTATATAGGAGAAGCTTGCAAGATTGCGAAGAAGTATTTTAATGTAGTGGGGCTTGAAGTGTATCCGATGAATACGGATGAATATGCTTATCTACATGAATGTGGTGCAGATTACGTTACTGTATTTCAGGAAACGTATAATTCGGATAAATATGAGACGCTTCATCTTGCCGGACACAAAAGAGTCTTTCCGTATCGATTGAATGCACAGGAGAGAGCAATTCGTGGCGGAATGCGAGGTGTGGGATTTGCTGCACTACTTGGGCTGGCTGATTTTAGAAAAGATGCATTGGCAACTGGCTACCATGCTTACCTTCTTCAACGAAAATATCCTCATGCAGAAATCGCATTTTCGTGTCCAAGACTTCGTCCAATTATTAATAACGATAAGATAAATCCAATGGATGTGAAGGAAGCGCAGTTGTTGCAGGTAATGACAGCCTATCGTTTGTTTATGCCATTTGCGAATATAACGATATCAACAAGGGAGAGTGCAGGGGTAAGAGATCATGTAATTGCGATTGCAGCTACGAAGATTTCAGCAGGCGTTTCTGTTGGTATCGGAGAGCATCAAGAGGATGAAGCGGCAAGAGGAGATGAGCAGTTTGAAATCTCTGATGGAAGGAATGTGGAAGAAGTGTACGAGGCAATAAAAAGACAGGGGATGCAACCGGTAATGAGTGATTATATCTATGTATAAAATATTTGCAATAACAAATAGGAAGTTATGCAAAGGTGATTTTCTAGAACAGATTGAAAAGATTGCAAGAAGTGAAATAGACAGTATTGTACTGAGGGAAAAGGATTTAACGGAAGAAGAATATGAGGAATTGGCGGTGCGAGTAATAGAAATCTGCAACTCATATAAGAAGAGATGCATCTTACATACTTATGTGGATGTAGCAAAAAAACTAAAACATGATAGTATTCATCTACCTCTTGCAATTGCGAAAGAAAGGCAAGAAGATTGCAAGCAATTTAAGATGCTTGGAATTTCTACGCATTCGGTGGAGGAAGCGATGGAAGCGCAGAATATAGGAGCAACTTATATTACCGCAGGGCATATCTATGCGACAGATTGTAAGAAGAGACTTTCACCAAGAGGAACCCAGTACTTAAAGCAAGTTTGTGAGACAGTGACAGTCACAGTGTATGGAATTGGTGGCATTACAATGGAGAATGCAGTGGAGGTAATTGCACAGGGAGCGGAGGGCATCTGCATGATGTCAAGCTTTATGAACGGGGAGATATGTTTGAGGATGAACGGAGAGATTTGATGGAAGATAACATAACAATGGTTACTGCTCATGCAAAAAATGTTTATAGCAACGGAATTCGGTTCGTTAAAAATGCGTCATTCGTGGTGGGTTGAAATTTTTCGATGATGAAGACACCTAATAAATAAATGCACTAAAATCAAGGGTTTGGAAGTTGTAAAGTTTATGGTACGACAGAAGTACGACAAATCAACCCGCGCTAATCGGAGATTATGCGCGGTTATGGGAATCATGAAATCAATTCAGTGGTGATATTTAATCGGTTGTATTCAGAAAATTCTCTGATGTCTATATAGTCCGTTTGAAGTGGATATTCGGACAATTTGATGTCGGCTGAAAGTGCTTCTATAAGGGTTTCTTTTAAAACGGAACTAATGAATAAGTCAGACTTACTGTTCTGTAATACATAATATAACCAAGCTTTTTCTGCAATAGTAGATATAGTGCAGCAACGACGGCAACGATTAATAACGATGTTGGGCATTCAAAAAATAAAGTTGCCCGTATACTTTTTGATGAAAATCGTTTATAATTTATAAGAGAAGCATCTGATTTAGAGTCAAAAAATTAGAGCCAGATAAACTTCCAGCTCTAAATCTGATGATTTCCTTATAGATTACTCAAACTTCGCACTTGGCTGTGTTTCCCGAACGAAGCAAGGGCTTGGATTCGGAACAAAATTTTAAAAAGAAGTTGAACTTTTGTGTGTCAATCGGATAACATTACTTTGCTATATTATTTCAAGTAGTGTAGCAAAATTAAATGTATAAAAACAATCAAGGAGGACTAATAAAATGCAAAAAACAAGAAAACCAAAAAGAATAATCAGCTTTTTACTAGTGATGGTAATGGTGCTTACATTGTTGCCGATGACAGCCATAGGGGTAGAGGCAGAGGAAACTGTTACTGATGAAATCACTTTTGCAGCCGAATTTGCAAAACTAAGCAGTGGAGATGTGACTATAACCCTTGGTAATGACATAACTTTGGCTGGCAATTACAGAATAAATGAAGTTGACAAAACACTCACCATCAACGGTGGCTATAAAATCACATGCACAAATACAAGCAATCCGTTTACTGTTGAGAAAGGTACGTTGGTGCTGGAGAATATTACTATCGACGGCGATTGCGGCGAAGGCGGCAGTCTTAGTGATACCGGTCGAATGGGTTCGCTCATTTATGTCGTAGGCGGTGATTTAATCATGAACGATGGCACAACAATTACTAATAATAAAAACAGCGAAGGATCCGGCGGAGGTGTTCGTGTAACTAGTGGTGCATTCACAATGAACGGCGGCGAAATTTCTAATAATATTTCAATAACCGGACAAGGCGGCGAAGGCGGAGGTGTTCATGTAGGCTTGGCAACCTTCACCATGACGAACGGTAAAATTTCTGGGAACTCTTCACTTGGTACCACCCCTGAATATGCTTCCCTCTATGGCGGAGGCGTACATAACAACAGAGGCACATTAAATATAACCGGTGGTGAAATTTCTGGAAACACTGCAAATTACGGTGGTGGTGTATATAACAATGGTGCTTTTACTCTGGGCGGAACTACGGTGATTGCAGGCAATACTAAAGTGGATAAATCTTTAAACAATGTGTATCTAAGCACCAACAAAGTTATCACACTATCAACCGATACAGCACCCGCACCTGGTATGAACGTGGGTGTTTCACTCTACGTTAAAGCTGCTATGCCATACAGCTTTGTCACATCTGACGGTAATGATACAAATGTGGAATACTTCCACTCTGACGTGTTTGCACGCAAGGTGGTGCACAGTACAGGCGAATTGCAAGTGGTAAATGCCCCAGTCAGCACGGAGGAGTTTGAGTTTGAGGTAACAGTTGCAGATAACGGTAGCTTTGCCATACCTGTGAGTGGACAGTTGGGGGA
>NZ_JAVBNS010000142.1:0-2634 GCF_031551385.1 Anaerosporobacter sp. | reverse complement strand
TATACAATAAAAAAAACTTAATTAGTAGACTTTATCGATATTTTCCCATTTATTTCGAAACTTTTGGTTACTCTTTTTGCAAAATAATCAAATAATCACAGTAACATTTTTATGCATTTTTCCAATAAAACGCCAGTATTTCATTGACAAAATATCTATTTTATAGTATGTTTAGTATATAGTTTAATGAATAAACAAACATTGTGCATCGTAGATTAAAAAAAGAAAACATTCTTCTTTTTTTACCCCCTACGAGTACTCAAATATAGAAAGGATGAGGTATTTATATGTTATATATCGGTATTGATTTAGGTACATCAGCAGTTAAACTTCTACTTATGGACGCAACAGGAGATATTAAGAAAATTGTTTCAAAAGAATATCCAATCTTCTTCCCACAAACAGGTTGGTCGGAACAAAATCCAGAGGATTGGTACAATGCAACGATTGCTGGTTTAAAAGAATTAACTGCAGAATGCGACACTACATTAATCAATGGTTTAAGCTTTAGTGGTCAAATGCACGGACTTGTTATTCTTGATAAAGATGACCAAGTTATCCGTCCAGCAATCCTATGGAATGACGGTCGTACACAAAAGGAATGTGACTACTTAAACAATGAAATTGGACGAGCACAATTATCTCAGTATACTGCAAACGTAGCTCTTACTGGTTTCACTGCTCCTAAGATTCTTTGGGTTAAGAATAACGAACCAGAAAATTTCTCTCGTATCGAAAAAATTATGTTACCAAAAGACTATTTAGCATATCGTTTAACAGGAAATCACTGCACGGACGTATCGGATGCTTCTGGAATGCTTCTTCTTGATGTTAAGAATAAATGCTGGTCAAAAGACATGATTTCTATTCTTGGTCTTAATGAAAAACAATTAGCTGAGATTCATGAAAGTGCTGATGTTATCGGTACTGTGAAAGAATCAGTTGCTACAGAATTAAACTTCCCTTCCACTGTAAATGTTATTATCGGTGGTGGTGATCAAGCTGTTGCTGCTGTTGGTACTGGTACAGTTGGTGATGGTATGTGTAATATTTCTCTTGGTACATCAGGTGTTGTATTTATCGCAAGTAAAAACTTTGCAGTAGACGATAACAATGCAATGCACGCATTTGCTCATGCAGATGGAAAATACCACCTTATGGGTGTAACATTAAGTGCCGCTGCTTCAAACAAATGGTGGATGGACGAAGTAATCGGAACAAAAGATTACGCTGCAGAACAAAAAGACATTACAACATTAGGTGAGAACAATATCTTCTTCCTACCATACTTAATGGGAGAAAGAACTCCACACAACAATCCAGACGCAAGAGGAACATTTATCGGTATGACAATGAATACAACTCGTGCTGATATGACACAAGCTGTTTTAGAAGGTGTTGCTTACTCATTAAGAGACTGCCTTGAGATTGCTCGTTCCCTTGGTGTTAAAATCGAGAGAACTCGTATTAATGGTGGTGGTGCTAAGAGTCCATTATGGAAAAAGATTATCGCTAACGTTATGAACGTTACTGTAGATACAATTAACAGTGAAGAAGGCCCTGCTTTCGGTGCTGCCATTCTTGCTTGTGTTGGTTGCAAAGAATATGCTACTGTTGAAGAAGCAGCAAGTAAATTAATTCAAGTAATCGACTCTGTTGAACCTGATACGGAATTAGTCAATGCATACGAGAAACAATACAAGAAATTCGTTACGATTTACCCTGCATTGAAAGATGTATTTGGTGTGATTAAATAATTTCTTGAATCCAGAAATACTATCTCAAACATAACTTTTAGAATAGAATAAGGACTATAGCAAAATACATTTTAGCCCTAATATATCGTGATACATTTATAATGTCACTATATAGGATAGAAAAATTTCTTTTTGCTATAGCCCTTTTTTATTTTTTATATCTTAATTCTGTTTTTGGTGTTTCAATAGTGGAGGTAAACCTTACCTGTTTGGCATACTGCCGATTATTCATCTCCTCATCCTGCATCAACCACTCCACGTTCATACAACTTCAATCTACCTTGTTTCCCAACAAGATTAATTGCCCCAACACTACACATAACATGCAAAGCCACCTGTGCCAATCCTATAGGCACTTTCGCTATCCTCGCATAGTCTTTTGTTGTAAATTGCTCTGGTAATTCATCTGGCAGCAGTCTGCTATAATCTGATACCGAATTAATCGCTATCACTTCTTGAAGTCCGATTGGTATTCTGTCACTGCAACTAGAACCTTTCTTCTTATCCTTGCTCCAGCCATTTAGAAAACGATATTCTTCTATATCAACCATAACGATTTTTAGATGAAAATTCGGGTTATTCAAGTATTCTTTTATCTTATATAATTCTATAAAAGCTTGATGAGGTTTCCCCTTTTTCGGCGACTTTCTTCTCGGCGTTACTTCTCCAGTTGTTTCATCAATCCAGCATAACCATTTATTATATGCAATCGGATAAACAATCGTAACCGAATGCTCAGGCAAAAATGTAGCCAATTTCCCGCGAAGTTTGTTAAACTGTCTTGTCTGAATCTCAATAACTCCCGATTCGTTCAATATATCAGCAACCTTCGCACCAATCTTAATCTCTTGTTTCCTGCTATCAGGCTCGTAATAAT
>NZ_JAVBNS010000155.1:0-11628 GCF_031551385.1 Anaerosporobacter sp. | reverse complement strand
AAATATTTTCATTAATATTCAACCTCTTTCCTTTAGAAAATATGTAACTATTCAGAACTACCTCTTTTAAGTTACAATTGTTGTGTATGAATTATAATTCTTTCACCTACTTGCTGTAGGTGTACTAGTATATTCATATACTACAAGATGTAGGTGAACATGTCAATCATTATTTTGAAAAGATAGAATTACTATTTGAAAAGACATCATTGTATATTGACATTTACACCTACATCTTGTAGTATTCAAGTATAATATATCATATTACAGATTGCATACTGATATTAAACTAAGATAATTGTGAAACAAAGTTGGAGGTGGAGTTATGAGCACATATAGTTTATCCGATGCGGAGTTATTGATTATGAGAATTATATGGAATAATGGAGGAGAGTTGCTGTTTGCAGATTTAATGAAAGAGCTAAACGAGATGGAGAAAAGTTGGAAAGTGAACACCGTTCTAACATTCCTTTCTCGTCTTATAGAAAAAGAGGTACTGAAAGTTGAAAAGCAAGGTCGATTGAACCGATATATTGCATTGCGTACAGAAAGTGAGTATACAGAATCATTAACACAATCGTTTTTAGGTAAGTTTTTTGATGGAAATGCAAAGAATCTAGTTGCCTCGTTACTGCAACAAAATAGTTTGACATCCGAAGATATTGCTGAATTACAAGAGTTTTGGAAAGGTAAAGGTGAGGATATTGGGTGAGATATTTAAAATTATTTTATCTCTTTCATTTTCAGGTACTCTATTAGCAATTATATTATTAGCACTTAGACCATTTTATAAAAGTAGGTTAAGAAAATCATGGCAATATTATATTTGGCTTATCGTACTTTTGCGTATGGTAGTACCATTTGCACCAGAGACAAGCCTTTTGAGTATGTTATCATCTAAAACGTTTGGTGTAGTTGAAACAGGTAACAATGTACAGAGTGGACCAGTTATAGAGAAAACAGAGATAGGTGCTATGAATGGAACAAGTGATAATGTACAAGAAGAATTAGCTAATACTGCGGATTCGATTATAGATGATAGCCAAACTACAGCAAGTAACTCTATGATAAGTAATCTTTCTATCTTTTTAAGTGGTATGTTCTCTAATATATGGAATTCTATTGCCGATGTATTTTTGAGTATTTCTATTGTTTTATTTGTACGGAAAGTGGTTATGTATAGACGTTATACGAGATTGGTTAAGACAAAGTGCATTGAAGTTGATGCCAATGTTATGCGTATATTGAAAGAAACTTGTGAAGATATGGGTATAAAACGTTTTGTTTCCATCTATGAGAATGGTTTTGTAAACACGCCGATGCTTGTAGGAATTGTAAGGCCGTATATTGTTCTACCAGTAATCCACTTTACTGATGACAACTACAGAATGATATTCAGACATGAGCTGAATCATCTAAAACGACGCGACATTCTATATAAATGGCTTGTAGAAGTAGTAATATGTGTGCACTGGTTTAACCCATTAGTTTATATTATGCGCAAAGAGATTAGTAAGAGCTGTGAATTATCTTGTGACGAAAAAGTGTTATCTAAGCTTGATGTATCTAATAGACGTGGTTATGGTGATGTGCTAATGGTATTAATCCAAAAGGGAGGCAAGAATCATAAATCCTTTCTTTCTGTTGCCATGAGTGAAGATGGCAAAAATATAAAGGAGCGTTTAGGCGGAATTATAAAATATAAAAAATCAACAATACATACCCGTATAGTATCCTGCATATTAACTTTGGTACTTGTTATTGGAGCAATTGGTGTTGGTGCTTACAGCGGAAAAAATGTGGCTAGTGCTAGTGAGTTTCAGGTTGGGGATACATTTTCTAACGGGATAGAGCTATTCGCGGTTAATGATTTGGTAAAGAAAGAGGAGTTTTCTGATTCTGTTCAAACAAGAGAAGAGATACCAAAGGTAATCGATTATGAATATGCAATGGAGCAATATGGATTTTGGGCTTCTCCAAACCCAGTAAAAGTATCTGTTGGTAGCAAAACATTTACCTCTTATGCGACAGAAGCATATCGTGATGACGAGAATTATGATATGCTGTTTGAAGATGGAAACTATATAGAACATTTTTTTGGAAATTCGTTAAATGCGGAATATTCCCGATATTTTTTCCATGATTCATTCTATGAAGTTAACTATAATTTTTGCATTAAATTATGTTCTGAATACAAATATTCGAGTAAGAGAGGTCATAAAGTACCTATTGATGGAAGTGATTTAATTACAATTTGGGGCGTAGGAGAATCGTATGATGGAATCGTTGAAATTCTAAATAGTGATATCAATTTTGATTCTTTCGAGGAATGGGCGGATTATCTGAATCGTGAGCTAAAGGAAAAGGGAGCTATCGCTGTTTTCTTAAAGGAAGATGCGAAATATAATGATAGTGAGTTGGATTTTGAATAATCCGAAAAGAATTGAAAAGATAGAAAAGAAACATCGTATATAAAAGATACAGAAAAAATGTATCTGTTTATATACGATGTTTTTTAAAATTCATAGGAAAATGCGTCCTATGAATTTAAGTTTCAAACACATCTTAGAAAATCAAAAAACGTTTCATTAGTGTGCTGAATTTATATTGCTAAGATTTCTGCTAGAAACCTAAGAAAGTTACCATAGTTCATAAAAAGTGAAATTGCTAAAATAGAAAAAAGGTATTAAAAGCAGTTTGAGTATCGATACAACAACAAGGAGGAGAGTTATGAGGAAAAGAAAGTATATACTTAATTCATTAGCATTTACATTGGCAACAACAATGGCATTGTCTAGTCCGTTAACGACGATACATGCAATGGGGAATTCTGTCGTTATAACAGAAGGGAAAGAAGCAGGAGAGGGAGAATGGTTACTCTTTGCAAATTCTTACACACCAGCAGAAATTGATTATGTGAATCTGGCAACGACAAGCAGAATAACTCCTGAGGCATTAGCAAATCTGGGGGATGGGAATACATATACGAGTTCAGGGCATTTGACTGGAGGAGATAAAGGATTTACTCTTGATTTTGGTGAAGGTAATAGAGTGAAACTAAGTGAGGTTGGAATTCAAGCAGCCCAAGAAACAAAGGGAAGCTTGTCACCAAGAATCGTTGGCGCCAAAGTAAAAGGTTCCATTGATGGGGTTACATTTGTTGAGTTGTCAACAAATACAACAATTGATTCTGATGATATGCAGACATTAGAAATTAAAGAAGAATATCAACAAACGAGTTGGCGTTATATTCGAATTGAAGGTACTGGAAATGGTACGGCATTCACGGTTGGAGAGTTAAAATTATATGGAACGCACATTACATTAGAAGATAGCATTACTACAGTAACGATGTATTCCTCTAATACAGAAGATGTAACAAAAGCAAATGTTGGTGATGAAATAACAATCAATGTAACAGCAGATAAGGATATAGAAGACGTAACAGTTCGCTTAAAAAATATTGGATATGTCGATGCAACTTATGCAGAGAAGGACAATCCAAACTTTGATTTAGAATTGTCTGCAACTGGTAATGGTACGGATTGGAGTGCAACCTATACAGTAGGAGAATATGATTTTTCTGGTGATGTAGAGGTTGAGGTAAATTATAAAGTTTCCGATACTGAAGAAGAGGGATTGACAACGATTGGAACAACAGATGGAAACAATGTTTCTATTATGTCAGCAGATAATTTCATTGACATTACAGATAGTAATCTAGGTGCAAAATTTGGTCTTTTGGATTATAAAGATGGTAGTTGGGTTACCGATTATTCACAATCAGAGGCAGAGGCACAAACACAGATAGATTATATTACAGATAAAACATATACGACGAATTCAGAACAAAAACCAAATGGAAATAATAAGGCTGGAGCAATTGACATTGATTTTGGCGAGGATAAATCCGTGTATTTACAATCTGTTCAGATTCTTGCAAGACATAAGTTTGCGAATAGAACGGCAGGGGTACATATAGAGGCGTCCAATAATGGTGTAGACTGGGTTAAATTAACAGATGGTGCTTCAAATCAAGTAGAATGGCAAACATTAAACGCATTGGATAAAAAGACAAACTACCGTTATTTAAGAATATGTGGTGGAGAATTTTTGAATGTATCTGAAATTAAGTTTTTCGGTATAATCAGAGACGTTAATGAGAATTGTCTATATCTCTTAGATGATGTAGTAACAAAAGCTGATGTAATATTGGCGCGAGGAAAGAATAACTATACGAATGAAACTTGGACAGTTTTTACAACGGCACTAAGTGAAAGTAAAGCAATACAAAGTGATAATGGTAGCTATACACAAAATCAAATCGATGAAATGGTTGAAAAACTTGAGAGTGCAATTGCTGAATTAAGCGTTGGAATTGATTTTGTGAATTTGGCAACATCAGATCGAGAAGGTTTAAATCCGCTTTCTTATCTTACTGACGAGAATGCAGAGACGCATTCAGGTGATTTAAGATACGATAAAGGTTTTACACTTGATTTTGGTGAAGATGGAAGAGTGAAATTGAGCCAAGTTGAATTGCAAGCTCGTAAAGACTTTGGAAACAGAATGCTTGGAGCAACAGTAAAGGCTTCACAAGATGGCAGTACATTTGTAGAAATATCAACTTCCACAGCAGTTGATTCAGCAGATATGCAGACATTAACAATCAAGGAAGAATATCAACAGACAAATTGGCGATATATCCGAATTGAAGGGATAGGCGCTGGTAACATATTCTCTGTTGGCGAGCTAAGACTATATGGCTCACACATTATATTAGAAGATACGATTCAGGCAATCTCAATACATTCCTCAAATCAAGATTCGACAGTGGCAAATGTTGGTGATGTAATTACGGTTGCTGTAACTGCGAATAGCGATATTGAAGATGTAACAGTGCGATTGAAAAACATAGGACAATTAAATACCGCATCCTCAAACTTTGATGTGACGTTGCTTGCAACTGGTAGTGGTACGAACTGGACTGCAACCTATACCGTAGGAGAATATGATTTTGTTGGTGATGTAAACTTTGAGTTAAGTTATAAAAGTTCTGCAAGCCAAGAAGAAGGAATAACGAAAACGGCAACAACAAATGGAAGCAGTGTTTCTATTATATCAGATAACTTTATTGATATTACGAATCCAAGCCTTGGTATAGATTTCGGTTTGAATGTATATCAAGATAGCGTATATGTTGCAGATTATGCAACAGCAGATGCAGAGGTACAAATCGGTTATATTACAGATAAGAAGTATCTTACAAACTCAGAACAAAAACCAAATAACAATCAATATTCTGGGGCAATCTATCTTGATTTTGGTACTGAAAAAACAGTGTATCTACAATCTATTCAGATTCTTGCAAGATCTGGTTTTTCAGCAAGAACAACAGGAGTATACATAGAGGCATCTAGTAATGGTACAGATTGGATTAGATTAACAGATGGTGCGTTGAACACAGTAGAATGGCAAACATTAAAATCATTAGACAAAAAGACAAGCTATCGTTATTTGAAAATCTGCGGTGGACAATATCTGAATATATCTGAAATTAAATTTTTCGGAAGAGTTAGAGTTGCTAATGAAAAATATTTATACGGATTAAAGGATGCTATAAAAGAAGCGCAAGAAAAAATCGCACAAGGGAAAAACAACTTCTCTGATGAAACATGGAATGAATTAGAAACTGCAATAAGTGCAGGGCAAAATATAATAGAGAACAGTGGAGCATTTAATCAACAACAGATTGATGAAGCAACAGAGAATCTATTAGCAGCAGTTGAAGCTGTAGCAGAACCACTTCCATGGTTTGTTGATAACGAAGGAACTGCTCTAAAGCATCCGGCAGTGGGAATTAGCGGAGAACGTTTAGAAGAAGTTCGTGAACACATTGCAAAGAAAGAACAACCTTGGTATGACTACTATTTAGAATTTAGTAAAACAACATTTGCAGCGAAGGACTATGTCAGCCGTAACGATGGAAGTCCGTCAACAGACGATATCGTAGCGAACTATGGATTTAAGAGTTATAATACGAATCTATTCAATAACCAGATGACACAAGACGGTAAAGCAGCATATTACCAAGCATTAATGTATTATTTTACAGGAGATGCTGTGTATCGCGCGAATGCAATCCGAATCTTGCGATTGTGGTCACAAGTAAATCCAAGCGAATGCAGTTATGCATCGGATGCACATATCCATATGGGTATTCCTGTAACATTACTTAATAACGCAGCAGAGTTAATTCGATATACATCAACTTTTGAGACAGATTCAAAATATGTATGGACAAAAGCAGATAGTGACCGTTGGTATACGAATTTCCTTGAACAGCCATTAGTACAATGGTTAGATAAGAATCACTATTGGTTGAATCAGCAACAGTTTTCGAATATGGCAGCGATGTCAGCGTATATCTTTAACGACGATAAAGCTGGATATGAGAAATTAGTAGAGCGAACAATGGTAAACAGTGGACTTGAAACGGAAGAATATATCTATCAAAATGGTGCAATCGCAAGTGCATTCTATGCGTTCGATGTGGATTACAAAGGGAATCAATTAGATAAAGTATATTATTCCGTAAAGGAAATGTCTCGTGATCAAAGTCATTCTTACGATAATGTAGAGAATGCAGGAATTCTTGCACAAATGATGTTGGCTCAAGGAACAAAAGTAGACCCTGTTCTAGGAACGGTTTCAACAAGCAGTAATGCAGTAGATGCCTATGAGTTTATGAATCGAAGCATTCTAAAAGGAACGAATACCTTCTGTGCGTTTGCACTTGGTTATCCAATTGCATTCTCAGACAGTCGTTTAGGATATGGCCCAAGTGATGCATATCGTGGCCGTTTGAACAATGTCAGCCAAGTATACTATTACTACAAATATGCAAAAGGCTATACAAGCACAGATGAAGATTTCAAATACCTTGATAAATACTATAAGAGTTATGAAGCAGTAGTTGGTATGCCAATGGATGAAACTTGGATTTACCTTCCAGAGGCAGCAACAGGAACAGCAATGCCAAACACGGTAAGTAATCGAGTGAATGGAACACACCATGTAGAATATGAGTATACTGATTTAAGTGACGGAAAAATCACAGAATCAAAAGATGGTGAAAATACATATCTAAACATACAAGCAAGTGAAGAGGGAACACCATTCGTACTATATGGTGGTGGTTCATGGAGCAGCCGAATTGATTTCTATATCTCAACAACAAAGAGTGCTACGTTAGCAAGATATGATGAAGCAACAGGTGAACTTGTAGAGAGTTACGTTATTCCGAATACAAATGGAGAGTGGAGATATTGCAGTTATAGCTTCGGTTCAGGAAATGAAATGCTATTCTTAAAAGTAGTGGGAGAAGGCACACTAAAACTAGATAGCTATAAAGTGAATGACAGCGGTATTACACCACCTGTGTTTGATGCAGGACAAACGATGAACGGTTATGCTTATGTAAAACAAAATTATACAGCACAAGTAACAGCAAAGGATAGTAATGCAAGTCATAAGGTTTCCTATAGTCTAGTTGGTGCACCAGCAGGAGCAACAATTTCCGAAACAGGTTTACTATCGTGGGCAATTCCACAGAATCAGCAAGCAGGCGAAGTAGTATTCCATGTCTATGCAACAGATGGAGAATCCATCAGTCTGTTAGAAGTATATATTTTAGTAGAAGGAAGTTTTAAAGATACGATTGCTCGTGTAATAGCAGCATATGATGAAAATGCAGTCTATGAAACAGCGTCTCTAAATCAGTACAAAGAAGTGTTAGCAGATGCAGAGGCACTTGTAGCGAATGGTTCAGATGAAGACCGCGTAAATGCAATCGAAAAGTTACAAGAAGCAGTAAAAGGACTTCGATTACTTAATCCATTGTTAAGTGATGGTGGTTTGGATTTGGGCAAGACTGTAAAATCTGTTGAGAATCTGAATCTTGACAATATGAAGTTATTGTCTGATATGGATCAAGGTTCAGGTACGGCTATTTTATGGGGAAATGCAAAGAAATCCTTTACAATGGACTTCGGAGTAGATTTTCAGATCAGTCTTTCTAGTGTTATTATGGCAACACCAACTGGCTGGGCGGCTCGTGGTGATGGTATGCAGATTTTTGGTTCTAATGATAATGTAAATTGGCAACCATTGTTACAAGAAGTATCGCAAGCGGTAGAGGGATACCAAACCTTAGCAGTGATAGAAGAGCAAAAAGGTCAGAAATATCGTTTCTTAAATGTAATGGATATGAATGGTGGTGTACTTAACCGTGACCAGACAACAGAGGATCAACCATTTACAATCAGTGAATTACACCTTATTGGAGAAAGAACAGAAACCGTAAACAAGATAACGAACATAACTGTTTCAAGTGATGAAGCGTATATTTTTACACCTGAGAGTGGTGAGCAACAAAATCTGTATTATGCAGGTGTTGGTAATACGGTAACAGTAACATTCGAAGCAAAAGAAGAAGTACTGGATACAAAGGTAACAATCGCAGGAAAAGCTGTGACAGCGACAAAAGCAAGTAGTGGAAATGTATATACAGCATCCTTACAGTTAAGCAGTCCAATTGATAGCGATGCCTATCCATTTACAATTGATTATACTTGCCAAGACGGACAAAAAGGAAGTACCGCTTATTTTGTAACGGATAATTCCAAGTTATTAATTAACGGACAAGATGATAATATATCAGATATTATGCAGAATGCCAACGTTGTAACGAGTGCAGGTGCGTATACGGCAGCCCAAGTAGGAGTATTGTTTGATAAAACTTCATCCGTTACGGATTTCAGACTTAATGGTGGAGGTAGCGGTGCTTGGATGACATTTGATTTAGGAACGGATCGAAAAGTAAAATTATCAAGAGTAGATATTCTTCCTAGATTAGATAAATTCGCAAGTCGTTTAGCAGGAACGTATATCCAAGGTTCAAATGATAATGAAAACTGGTATAACCTTACGACAAGTGCAAGTGGTATTGGGCAGTGGCAACAATTAGTTGTTGATGATATTGAGAAAACACAAGCATATCGTTACATTCGTGTTATAAATGGAAGTCAATGGTTTGGAAACATGGCTGAAATTCGCTTCTATGGAGAAGTTGGTAATTTAACAAGCGAAGATAGACCAGTCATTACCTATGATGTTACAACAAAAGCATCAATACCAGAAGGAGGAACAACAATTGCATACATTAATGAAACAGAAAGCAATGATCCTCCAGAACCAAGTGCAGATTATACAAAAACAGCTTTAACAGGTCTTGCAAAGGGAACTTCGGTTACGGTAATAGCGAAACCAGCAGACGGCTACCGTTTTGTAAAATGGGTATCAGAAGAAGAGACAATGGGAGTTACGGTATACGACTATATTTGGTCAACGTATCCGAAATTCACAATTATTAATTATGGTGGTGGTTATCTAGGTGCTCCACTTTCCTTCGGAGTGAATAAAGATTGGAAGTTGACAGCTGTATTCGAAAAGATAAGTAGCGACTATACAGTGACATTCCAAGCGAATAATGGAATGGTTGCAGAAACACAAACCGTAGCAGATGGTAAAACAGTAACAAAACCACAAGACCCAACACGAACAGGATATATCTTCACAGGTTGGTATTCTGATTCTGAGTTAACAACAAAGTGGGACTTTGATAACGATGTTGTGACAAAAGATATCGTTCTATATGCAGGCTGGCAGGAAGAGAATACTTCTGGCGGTGGAGATAACCCAGGCGGCGGAGATAACTCAGGAACTGGAGACAACTCAGGAACTGGAGGAAACTCAGGAAGTGGAGACAACTCAGGAACTGGAGGAAGCTCAGGAAGTGGAGATAACGCAGGAACTGGAGATAATTCGGGTACAGGAAATGATTCGACGACAGAAGACAAGACGATAAAGATAATGACAGTAGAAGAAGCAAAGAAGACAGATTCTGTAATTAGTAAAATCTTCGGTAAAACAGTTGTAAATGGTCGTTACGTTACTATTACAAAAGATAATACAATGAATATACCAGGGAAATTAACCGTTTCCATGAAGGGTGTTTCTGGTGCAACAAAAGGAAAACTTGTGTATATCTATTATGTTAACGAGAAGACTGGAAAGCTAGAAACAATCGTAGGTGGTTATTCTCAAAAGGCAGATAAAGACTTGAATGTTACATTCCCAGTAATGAAAAAAGGTAAATATGTAGTACTTACAAAGAAGGCAGATTCTAAGAAGATTACTGTGTTAAAGAATCAGATCACGATGAAGCTAAAGAGTACAAGTATTATGAAAGGGAAAACAACAACCGTTCAAGTAACGCTTCCAGCGTGCCTACAGCTTGTAACGTCACTTTCTAAGAAAACAGCAAGTGGAATGGGAGCAGTAACAATTACTTACAAGACATCAGATAAGAAAATAGCAACAGTTAGCACAGCAGGTAAGGTTACAGGCAAGAAAAAAGGAACAGCAACAATAACAGCAACTATTAAATTGTACAATGGTACAATAAGAACGGTTAAGATGAAGGTAACAGTGAAATAAAAGTAAAGTGGTTTCGTGAGGGGACTATAAGTTTAATATGAGTTTTATTACAGAGGGTAAGGATTCGTTAAGAATTCTTACCCTCTGTTGTTATTAGCATTAACGTATTGAATATAAGTGATTTGGCGCTGTTGTCCTCGGGGTTTCTGTGACTTTTACTTACAGAAAACATCTTGCGTTATTATCTTCTGAATAGTTACATTTATTCATTCAATAACTTACCCATACTTGTGTACCAATACAGTAGCCGTGCAAAACTTCATTACGTATCCTGCTTCTTCGTTGCTGCCCTACAATTAAGAAACGATAGCGAAACACCTGTAGTACTTCTTAGTGTGTATATTCATAACCTAGGAAGGCGAGGCATGGACGCCGAGCCAGCCTGAGTTGAGGCAGGATGCCGAATCGAAGGCGGTTCCGTAACTTTTCAATAACTCTCCATACACACATAGAAGTACTAAGGTGTGTAGCGTGTTTCGTATTGTAGGGAAGCAACGAAGAAGCTCTAAAACATAACAAAGTTTTGCACTGAACCCCCAGCGTACAAAAGCAAGGAAATTACCCTAAATCTAAGGTTTTTATTCTATAATACGATGCTCCAGAAAACTATAATAAGAGTATAAAAACAGGAGGTGATAGGTGTTGAAGAGTCAAAGAAAAGAGAAGAAAAAACACATGTCAGTGAAAGAAGGTGTTAAGGAGCTTCAGAAGAATCGTTTCCTTTATCTTATGACATTACCAAGTTTAATCTGGGTGGTGATTTTTAGCTATTTTCCGCTGTATGGAATTCTCATAGCATTCAAAAAATTCAGTTATAAGAAAGGAATTTGGGGAAGTGAATGGTGTGGATTAGATAACTTTAAATTCTTATTTAATTATAAAAACATTGGGCGAGTATTTTACAATACAATATTTTTAAATGTTCTATTCATTGTTGCAACAACAGTTATGTCACTGCTACTAGCGTTAATGTTTGTTGAGGTTAAGAAGAAAGTATATAACCGAATCATACAAACCATTGCGATATTCCCACACTTCGTATCTTGGACAGTCGTTGCGATGTGTATG
>NZ_JAVBNS010000036.1:0-42235 GCF_031551385.1 Anaerosporobacter sp. | reverse complement strand
AATACACCTCTATGTTCTCTTTCTGCTAGATGTGTTAGAATAAGTCTCTGCCAGTTTCCATCTAAATCATCTTCACTACACAAGGTAGAAAACTGTACTCCCGATCCCGGCTCTCCTGGTTCTAATAAAAGATGCACCTCTGCATAATGTCGTAGTGGCTCAAAATGTCCAACGCCCTCTACAACATTTGTTATCGATTCTTTATACACAATATTTCCTGTTCCAAATTCTACTTGTACATCGAAACGCTCTGCAATTAAACTACGTAAAATCTCGACTTGTATTTCCCCCATAAGTTGTGCTTGTATCTCTTGCAGATTCTCATCCCAAACAATATGCAGTTCTGGTTCTTCCTCTTCTAGTTGTCGTAATTTAGGCAACATAAGACTGGCATCACAACCTTCTGGTAGCTGGATCTGATAGGTTAGGACTGGTGACAAAATCGGTTTTCTCGATTCTGCCTCGATTCCTAGACCTTCCCCTGGATATGTTTTCGTAAGACCTGTAACAGCACAGATTGTCCCAGCCTCTGCTTCATTCACTGTATCATATTTCACTCCAGAATAGATTCGTACTTGGTTTACCTTCTCTTCCCAATCTCTCTGGTTCGTAAGCGAGGCTTTCACTTTAAGACTTCCGCCTGTGACTTTTAAGTATGTTAACCTGTTTCCTTGCTCATCTCTAGCAATCTTGTAAATCTTAGCAGCAAATTCGGCTGGATATACTGGATTCACTGCCAAATGTTCTATTCCATTCATCAACTCTTCTACACCTTCTAGTTTAAGAGCTGCACCAAAGAAACAAGGGAATATCACTCTTCGTCTAATTCTTTCCCTTATCTCCTCTAACTCAATGCTTCCGTCCTCCATGTATCGTTCTAATAATATTTCATCACACATTGCCACATTCTCATAGAACTCTTCCGACTGCATATCAGCAAAATCAATGCAACCATCATCAAATACATGCTTTAACTCTTTCATTATGTTGTCTTTATTCGTTCCATTCTGATCCATCTTATTCACAAATAGAAACACAGGAATATTATATTTCGTTAACAGATTCCATAACGTTCTTGTATGTCCTTGCACGCCATCTGCACCACTAATCACTAAGATTGCGTAATCAAGTACCTGTAGCGTTCTTTCCATCTCCGCAGAAAAATCTATATGACCAGGTGTATCAAGTAATGTAACCGTAGTATCTCTCCAATTAAATACCGCTTGCTTGGAAAATATGGTAATTCCTCTTGCCCTCTCTAGTGTAAATGTATCCAAAAAGGCATCGCCTTTATCCACTCTTCCTAGCTTTCGTATGCTTCCACTTATATATAACATGCTCTCTGACAGCGTTGTCTTCCCAGCATCTACATGTGCTAAAATTCCAATTGTTAATCTCTTCATCTATTTTTCTCTCTTTTTGTATTCTTGTGTAACTAATCCTTATTCCTTCTAATCATAACGATTCAGGACTGCGTCCCTCTGAATAGTCACTTCTATTCTATCATACTCTTAATTAGAAACCAACAATTGTTATATTCCTACACTTGCGTATTATCTGCTTTTGATGCAGGGCTTTTATTTATGCCCATATGAATTGCTTGATGTGGGCATATGGATTTGCACACGCCACATCGAATACATTCCGCACTATATGGTTTCTCTGGCACTTGCACTTCCATTGGACATGCTTTTGTGCAAGCACCACATTTCGTACAAGCTGTCTCACTTACAGTTAATTGATAAAATGCAAAACGATTGAAAAATCCATAGATTGCTCCAAGTGGGCAGATATATTTACAAAATGGACGATATACATAGATGGATAATATAATTACGATAACAAGTAAGACACTTTTCCATGCAAATAATAGACCAATTGCCCCACGAATCTTAGGATTTAGAATAGAAAGTAACCAACCTCCTTCTAATGTTCCTGCAGGACAAATCCATTTGCAAAACCAAGGCTCTCCCTGTCCAATAATATCTACGACAAACATAGGCAGGATAATAACAAACAGTGCTAATATTACATATTTCATATATTTTAGTACGGAATGCCCCGGTAAACTTTTACTCTTTCTAAAAAACGGTATCTTATATAATAAATCTTGAATAAATCCAAAAGGGCATAACCAGCCACAGACAAATCTTCCGAGTAATGAACCAATCATTAAGAAAAATCCTACCATGTAGAAACTGATACGATGTTCCGGGCTTGCTATTACTGCCTGTAATGAACCAAGCGGACACGACCCTAACGCACCAGGGCAGGAATAGCAATTCAACCCTGGCACACAAAATCGCTTAGACTCCCCCTTATATATTGTTCCATTCATAAAACCAGCAACATATCCATTGGATAATGCCGTCGCTATCATTTGTACAATTCTTCTCTTTCCTTCCCTTATCTTCTTCATCCGATTCCTACACACTCCAGACATATTCTTATTGCCTTATTTAGCACAACCATTACTTCTCCATTGTAAAATCCAACTATGAAAAACAGCACTCCCAAAGAGAGTAATGCCACCCCTATTTTATTCTTCTTCATGTCTTCTCCTACTGTAGATTCTCTAATGCCGCATCTATTAATGATATCCATGTTGCCTTATCATTTGCTCCTACTATACTATCTAATATATTACCATTTCTATCAAGAAATAATGTTTCTGGTACTGCCATTACATCTTTAAGATAGCAATCATACAAATCTTGTGTTGGTAGGATATGCAAATAGTTCGCACCTGTCTTTTCTACGATTTCTTTTGCCTTTGTAATGCCACTTTCATCAGATACATCAGAAACAAGACCAATAATCTGTACACCGCGTTCCGTATATTCCTCTGCGATTTCCCCTAACTCTGGCATCTCCCTAATACAAGGACCACAAAATGTTCCCCATATATTTAAAACAGTAAGATCCGCATCCGCAAGAATGTCTTGCGTCACTTCATTTCCTTCTAAATCATAACTTACAAAGGATGAAAATTCCCCTTTTGCAGCCACTTCTTCATTCACTGTATTTTCTTTGCTTATATCTTTATTATCTACGTCATCTTTATTCAAATTTTCTGTCTCTTGCTCTAGAGTAATCTTGTCATTTGTACCATTCACACTCTCCCTCTTCTCACAAGCACCTAGAGATATCATCACAAATACTCCAAGTAACATTATATTTTGTTTTCTAAAAAATCTTTTCATTGCGTCCTCCTTACTGTAATAGCTTCTTAGCATCTACTCTTTATTTTACTACATTATATATAAATCATTCCAAAACCCTCTTTTATTATACAAAAAAGTAAGGCATCGTGACGGTGACAACATCACAATACCTTACTTTTTTGTATCTTTTTTGTTTTTTCTATGTTCGGCTACTTGATTCAAGAGTCCCAAGCTTAATTCCTTTCCATAACCATCCATTTCTTTCACGACATCTAATATCTGCTTCTCTATACTATCTTTCGTTTCGTAAGTATTTTCCCTACCAACCAATTCATCAATTGTCATTTTATATAAATCAGCCGCACCTTTTAGAAATCCTATATCTGGCGCTGACAAATCTCTCTCTATATTGCTTATTATTTGTTGTGATAAATTCAACTCGGCAGCCAATTGTTTCTGCGTATACCCATGCTTTTTTCTTTGCCTTGCTAATCTTTTTCCTATGTTCATTGCCGTTTCACCTTCCCTTTTGCAATTATACAATAGAATTTATTGTAAAAGAAGTTGACTAACAGCATTGTTGTATTATATAATAATATACAAGTATATTGTTATTTTAATCTAATAGCCGATTTAAAATATAATTCCTTGTTTTCAATATAAATTTTAACCTTCAGCCCTATACTTTCTGCTATTAGATTAATTTTCATCTCCCACATACGATATACTTGTTCTATAGTTTTTTTCTTAGCTATGAGACAAAATGAAACGTACGGGGTCTCTTGCTATGAGCAAAAAGAGTTATCACAGAATACAAACGAATCCTCTTAACAAGTGGATAACAGCTTTTGTCATTCGTGATAACTCTTTTTTTCAAAATCTATATATATTTTGCCGCTAGTTCTCCTAATTTTTCTGGATGCTCTTTGCGGTATTCTTCATAGGTTAATCCTAAACTCGTTACTTCTTTTCCGATATCCACTAAGAATTCTGGAATGTCCTCTTCAATCATAACACCCAGTTCCTTGCCGAATGCTTCCTCACCTAACGTTTCACAACCATCTTCATATACTGCAAATGCAAACTTAGGACCATCTTCTGTCGGTTTCTTACCACCTCGAAAACCAAGTCTTCCGACCTGATGCGTTGCACAAGAAGATGGGCAACCAGAGATATAGATAGCTGGAAGCACCTTATCTTCAAAGTTTTCTTGCCTAACTCGTTCAATACAGGCATCTAGTAATTCCCCTGATTTACCAATTCCTACTTGACATATTGTCGCACCAACACAGGCAGTTGATCTTTCAAAAAGAGTATTTGCTCCATCTTTCGTAGTCTCCAACACTCTTTGCGCTTCTGTTGCCGTCAAATTTATTATATATAGTCCTTGATTCGGCGCTATACGCAATTTTACGTCTTTCATGTTGCTAATAACTCCACTGATTTTTTCAAAGAACTCTGGTTTTGGGTCACCACCGATTGGATGGTAGGATACCGTATATAAACCAGCCTGCTTTTGTTTTATAACTCTTGGATTCGAGATTTCTCCATCACCAGTTTTACTAATTGTTTTTGGTTTTACCGTAATATCTAATTTCTCATTTTCTAAATTGTAAGCTAGTTTTTCTTGATATGTGTTTATAAATCCTTCTACACCTAGGGTATCTTGTAAGAATCTAGTTCGTGAAGCTGCTCGATTCGTATAATTTCCATACTCTGCAAACACATCTACCATTGTCTTTACATAATACAATACCTTTGATGGCTCTACGTCTTTCGCAACACATACGCCCATCTTAGGTTTAATTCCAAGACCTCCTGCTGCATAGACATCAAATGTTTGATTTGGTTTCGCAACAAACCCCAAATCACGAAATGTCGCATGCGTGTCATTCCTATCTGTATTCGTAAAACATACTTTCAACTTTCTTGGAAGTTTTACTTTATGAATAAATCCAAGAAGATAATCTGCTGCTTCTTCTGCACAGGGAAGTGCATTGATATATTCCCCTTCCTCTACTCCTGAAAGAGGTGAACACATAACATTTCTTGGGAAGTCACCGCCTCCGCCTCTTGTTATAATTCCATAATCAAACGCTTCCTCTGCTAATTTACAAATTGTCTCTTCCTTTAAGTTGTGTAACTGTATTGCTTGACAAGTTGTAAAATGTACAAGGTCTATATTATATTTTTTAATACTATCTACTACAAATTCTAAATTTTCTTTGCTAACCTCACCACCAGCTAAACGCAAACGAAGCATACTACTCTCGCCACCTCTTTGCGCATAGCTACCAAAACCGCCTGATACGCCTTTATATTCTGCTGCATTTATCTCTTTTTGATAAAATTTTCTTGTTATCTCGTGAAATTGTTTTAAATCTGCACGAAATTCTTCCACATGATTTTTTGCCACTTAAGTGCCCTCCTTTTCAACATCATACAATATAATCAATCACAAAAACCTATAGAATGTCCAATGACATAGGTTTCGAATTCACTTTCATCATGTTTCGATTGTCATATCTAACTCTCGAATTGTAATTAATACATTTCATAATAACGCACATTACGTTGGATTTCAAGTTTTAATGTTGCTAGGAGAATGATGAATATATTGCTACGAAAATGATAGAATTGCTAATCGCCTCAAGTGACAATTGAGAAAATAATTTATTATTGTCCTACGTTCCACAATACGTTTTATATCCACAATCACTAAAATCCGATGGCATTTCATAAAACACTTCTCTATTACTATAGTCGAAAGGATTACGAAGTAGTGAAACTAAAGACTCTACCGCACTATAATCTTGATTTTCTACTGCTTGCTTAAGTGCATCTTCTACGCTTTCATTCCGAGGTATCACCGTTGGATTTTTACTCTCCATTAACGCTTTCGATTCTTCCAACGACTCTTGTTGATTCTCACGACGCTTTTGCCACAATTGATACCATTGCTCAAATGCCTCAGAATCTGCAAATTGTGAACTTGATTTCACTCCTAATGTTAAATCTCTGAATGTATTCGTATAATCTGCATGGCATTCAAACATAATTCTTAGCAACTCCTCTATTAATGCATTATCACCATCAACCAAATGAAACAATCCTAGTTTTTCTCTCATCCCTTCTAACCAGAATGCATGATATATCTCAGGAAATTTATCAATCTCTTCCTGTACTATTTTGATTGCTTCTTCCCCCGTATCCGCTAATAATGGTAATAGTGACTCTGCAAATCTTGCCAAGTCCCATGATGCCATTTTCGGTTGATTCTGATAGGAATATCTTCCACTCATATCAATTGAGCTAAATACCGTATCAGGATCATAACGATTCATAAATGCACAAGGTCCATAGTCAATTGTTTCTCCGCTTATCGCCATATTATCAGTATTCATTACGCCATGAATAAATCCCACTAACTGCCACTGCGCAATTAATTTAGCCTGCCTTTTCACCACTTCTTGAAGCAGAGATACATATGGTTGTTCCTGTTCTTGATTTTCTTTAAAATGCCGATTCCATGTATAATCAGCCAAAGCCTTCAGTTCTTCCTTGTTTCTGAACTGGTTTGCATACTCAAAAGTTCCAACTCTAATATGACTCTTTGCGATTCTTACCAATATAGCTCCTGGTAATACCGCTTCTCTAACTACCCCTTCTCCTGTCATCAGAACTGCCAAGCTTCGTGTAGTAGGAATTCCAAGTGCATTCATCGCCTCACTAATAATATATTCTCGTAACATTGGCCCTAGTGCCGCTTTTCCATCTCCACCTCTTGAATACGGTGTTCTTCCTGAGCCTTTTAGTTGAATATCAAATCGCTCTCCCTTACCTGTAACATATTCCCCTAGAAGAACAGCTCGTCCATCTCCTAACATCGTAAAATGTCCAAATTGATGCCCTGCATATGCCTGTGCAATCGGTGTTGTCCCCTCTACTATCCGATTCCCTGCAAGAATCTCTATTCCTTGTTTCTGTTTTAAAAAATCCAAATTCTCTCCTAACTCTTCTCCTAATAAGTTATTCCAGATAACTAATTTCGGTGATGGGACTTTACTTGGATATTGCTTCGTATAAAATGCTTCTGGCAGTGTTGCATACGTATTTTCTAATTTTATTGCTGAAAGATTCAAATATTGCTCCATTATGATACCCCGTTCTTAATATTTTATAAAGTATACTACAACTAGGTTATCCATTTTTATAGATTATATTTTACCCAATCGGTTTTTCAATGCAAGTCTGAAATATCATCAAAGTCAATGCTTGTATCCAAAATCTTCAGTACCCTACTGATTTCATCTATCCCTGTTACCATTCCCGTAACTTTCGCATACTCCCCATTACAAAAAAATTCTACCACAACGATATCTTTCTTTTTTATTTGGTGAAGTTTTAAGTCTAATTCCGATTTCTGCTCCTCTGACAATTCCCTTCGAGCCACAACGATACGTTCTTTCTCTGCCAACGCTTCTCGAAATCCCTTTAATGCATCAAAAGGCATAAACTGTTTTGCTCTGTCTGCGCAACTCATCTTTCCATATCTACTCGCCAACCTTATGCCCTCCAATCTGTTTGTTACGTTCCATTGTAGTTCCTGCCTCTTGTAAATCCATGCCTCGAACAATTGCATTTTTTCCAAATCTCTTCTTCACTTCCAGTGCTGTTCTTTGCAACTTCTTATCTCGCTCAACTTGAGCATAGTCAGTAAAAAGATCATATTGTTCATATGTCTCATCACAGATTTTATTGCAAGTCACACTCAAGCGTCGAATTGATTTTTCCTTATCGACAATACGTTCATACAAGTTCAGAACATACGGAATAATCGTTCCATACGAATTGGAACATACCGTCATTGAAGCAGTTCCATTCACATGCTTTATCCCAAGTTCATTCGAATACCCTATCATTAACGTAATTGATTGCGTCACGATACCTTTGTCTGTCATATCAAGACAAAGCGTTTCTGTCATTTCCTTAACAATCAATTTACCTTCCTCGAAATTGTAATCTCTCGGTAAAACCTGTCCACTAGATAAGGAACTACTTTTTGATTTATATGCCTTTATATCTGCCATTGAGGTAGTCTCTCTTCCCCATGCATGATCAATAAGAAGCTCCGCATCAATCCCAAACACTTGATAGAGTGCATCTTCATCAGCCCTCGCTATTTCTTCCATTGTCATGATCCCCATACTAGCAAGCCTTTTTGCAATTCCTGAACCCACTCTCCAGAAGTCAGTCAACGGTTTGTGACTCCATAGCATTCTTTGATAGAGTAATTCATCCAGATAACCGATATTATCTTTTGCATGTTTCGCCATAATATCCATTGCAATCTTGGCTAGGTAAAGATTCGTACCAATTCCTGCTGTAGCAGTTATTCCCGTATATTCTTTTATCTCTTCCATTATCTTCACTGCAAGCTCTTTTGCATTGATATGATATAGAGGCAGATAATTCGTCACATCCATAAACACCTCATCTATAGAATATACATGAATATCTTCTTTCGCAATATATCGTAAATAAATAGCATAAATGTCGGCAGAATAGTTAATGTAAAGCTTCATTCGTGGTTGTGCCATAATATACTCTACACTTTTCGGTATCTGAAACACCCTACATCGATTCTTAATCCCCAGTGCTTTCATAGATGGAGAGATAGCAAGACAAATGGTTTTTTCACTCCGTTCTGGATCGGCTACTACCAAATTCGTTGTCAATGGATCAAGTCCACGCTCCACACATTCTACGGATGCATAGAATGATTTTAAGTCTATACACATATATGTCCGATTCTCCATCTTGAAAATTCCTCCTGCTCGTTCTGTTTTTATAATACTTTCTATAGACATTATATCACCCGAACATATGTTTGTAAATTGTGACTTTATACCATTTGCAATGACTATTTTCAAAATTTCTTCTTAACTCTAGCATAAATTAAAAGGCTATTACAAAACTAATTTTCCTATGATATATAGTGATATTATTAAACTATCATTATATATCATAGGAAAAATTCATTTTGCAACAGCCCTTACAAACAGCACTCCTATATACCTCGAAATTTTAATACGGTTTTGTTGACGTTTTTTACTTTATATGCAATACCCCTTCGTAAACAAGATTAATCAAGTCAACTATTTTTTTCCATCTACTCTCATCCGCACTGATATAGTAATAGTTTTTTGTTCCTTCTTCTCTCATATTTACGATTCCTGCCTCTTTTAATATCTGAAGGTGATGGGATACAGACGGTCTTGTCAGATGCGTTTTCTCCGCAATCTCTCCAACGCGAATTCCTGACAAATCGCTTTGTAATAAAACTAAGAGTATCAATTGCCTTGTCTGATCCCCTATTGCAGTAAATGCATTCTGGCATTCCTTAAAACCTGATGTTATCTCTTCTATTCGCTTTTGACATTCCTTCTCCATCTGTCACCTTCCTATCTATATTTAACATCTATTTTCTCACGTTGTACAGAACGTTGGTATTTTACCTTTGGGTATCCTATCACTAAAGTTGCAACAACTTTCTTTCCTTTTTGAATTCCCAGTATCTTTTTTATTTTATATGAGACATTTGCCGCATTAGTAAAGAAACCACTAAATAATACACCTAGGCCATTTGCTTCCGCAACAAACTCCATGTTTTGCGCCGCCAAGATACCATTTATCTTATCTTTTGCAGTAATTACAATCACAATTGGTGCTTGATAGAAGAAAAAGTGATTCCCAATTTTGTTTCTTCTTATCATAGGACTGAACAGATTCATTACAGGTTTTATCTTATGGACGAAGCCAACTGCATATTCCTCTACTTTATCCTTTTCTTTATCTAACACAATAAAAGAAACGTCTTGTTTATTTCTAGCAGTATGCGTTAGTCTTCCCGCCTCCAGTATCTGTTCTATCACTTCTTGTGGAATTTGTTTCTCCTTGAATTGCCTTACCGTTCTACGAAAACGAATTACATTCATCACATCTTCTGGATTAAGAAATGTCTCTTGCTCTTTTTCTATAGGTTCTGTATCGTACCCACTAATTGCTATCGCACCTTTAAGACAGACTGCTACACAATGCCCACACATAACGCAATCATTTGCAATTGCTTTTGCTTTCTTCTCTTCTATCGTGAGGTTATACGCTACACACTCTTTCTTACACATTCCACAACCAGTACATTTTTCTTTATCGATTATAATCTCATGCATTTTCATTATCATCTCCGCCTTTCGTTAATATATATTAACCATTATAACAGACATAATAAGAAATGCATTATTGGTAAAGAAAATCGTTACCAATACAACTCTTCCTCAATCCGATATAATCGAATATCCATATTCTATTAATAACCCATCTGCCTCCATAAGACTCAATCCATTATTCAGAGCAAATTTAAGAATGGAATCCCGCTTATGGCGTACATATAATTCGCTATATCCTGCAAGTTTTAAAAGACGCTCTGCCGTTTCTACCGAAAGCTTTAAGCCAAATGCTAGTTTTATAACCGTATCTCTCGTTGGACGTTTCTCCGCCTTTAATAAATTGTAGATGAATGGTTCACTGATACAGGCTTCCGTTGCGATACTAAACTTACTTTTTCCGCTCTCTTTTATTAATTCATTCAGTAATTTATAGAAACTCTTATCGTCAAATTCTGTGGCATTGTTCTCAAAAAAACTATCAATATTCGTAGCGTTTCTTAATTTAAAGTCCAATTCTTCTGTCTTCTTATCCATAATTTCACCTTTAACCTTCTCGTAATTCCTTATCAAATATGATACAATAAATTTCACAAGAAATAAAGACTAGGAGGAAACAATGTGGCCTTAATCGAACAATATAAACTCTCTACATATAAAGATGTCTCTGTAATCGCAGAAAACTCATCAAAAAAAATCTCTATTGTAATAGAGGAGACTACGAATAAACTGTATGTGAAAAAGGTATTACCTGGCACTGCGTATTTTGATTTTTTTATTCGTCTTGCCTCTTTGAATCATAAAAACTTAATTAAAATCCATGATGTAATTCTCTACGATGATGATACCTATGTTTTTGAAGAATATATCAATGGGCAAACTTTGCAAGCACTACTAGAAAACGAAGGAATTCAATCCGAAGACAATGCCTTAGACTACGTTATGCAAGTCTGCGATGCACTAATCTATCTACATGACCAAGATCCCCCCATTATCCATCGTGATGTAAAGCCCGAAAACATCATGCTCACTACTGATGGTGTAGTAAAGTTAATCGATTTTGACATCGCCCGTGAATTCAATCCTTCTGCCAAAAGAGATACCACATTTTTAGGTACGAAAGAATATGCTGCACCGGAACAATATGGTTATCAACAGACTGATGGTCGCACAGATATCTATGCTATGGGCGCTCTCCTTCACGAACTACTCACAGGTAAACTGCCTCAAAATAATATTATATATAAAGGTTCTTTACAAAAAGTTATAACGAAATGTCTGCAACTTGAACCAAAACAAAGATACCAAAGTGTTCTTGCATTAAAAAAAGCCTTAAAAAAAATAAAACTTGCCCCATATAGAAAAAAAGGGATTTATGCATTATCCGCTGTTCTATCCATTAGTATTATCATTGTGTTTTTTTCCAAAATCACAAACTCCCCTGAACATACAGAAACACCTTTCTTACGGGCTTTATCAGAACAAAATTCTGAAATTTCAGATACGATTTCAGATACGATAGAGGATGCTATAGAGGTTTCAACCCAATTGGGCATTTCAGGCAATACAGATAATTCACCTAAAGAGGATACTCATACACTAACCTCTAAAGACGGCAACTTTACAATACAGATGCCTTCTAATTGGATAGAAGACAATACAATCAATGCCTCGGCTGACCTGCAGGCATCAAATGAGAGTACTCTCTCCTACTTTGTATTACTTGCTGATCCAAAAAGCGACCTTGAATATACATTTGAGGAATGGAAAGAAGTTGTATTCGCCACCATTATTGCCGATGAGAAGAATATGGTAATAGGAGATGAGGTTAACATTACTATTAATGGTAACCCTGCCATTCAACAAACCGTTTCTACTGTAAGTGATGGTATTAAACTCAAGTTACTGCTAACCTATATTGACGGGCAGGATTACTATGGGCAAATCTTGTGTGGAAGTACGGAATCTTCTTATGAAAATAATTTAGATTCCTTTGAAACAATTATATATTCACTTAATGGTTTATAAATTAGTTACTATTTATATTGCTAATAATGATGATTTTTCATTTATGATTGTTGCACTATTATCTCCTGACATGACAGAGTCCATCCGTTTTGTAGGTAGTACTACTGCAAAAGATAATTATGTTACACTTACAGACGACGCAACTGATAGAAAAATACCGCTTGGGTAATTGATGATATGCCAATTTATCCAAGCGGTATTTTTTCTATTTGATTATCCTTCTTTTAACCAACTATCTGACTCAAAATACTAGGATCCTTTATCTTCTCATCCCGTGCAAACAACACAATCTTTGACATAATCTCTGCTGTTTTCGGATCTTCATCCACGAAAGGAAGGAATAACTTTCCACGTTGTTGACTGTGCACAGGAAGTACATTGATTTGTGCAGCGCCAATTTTATGTACCATTCCACTGCCAAGATGAATACTATATTCTCCTCGTGTCCCTTCAATTAACGCATGGCTACCTTCTATCCGGACATTCGTAATTCCAAACAGCGGTAAATTAAATTGTACAATAGCTGCTCGCATCTCGATAGTGGAGTGACTAGTTTCTGGATCCACTCCACCTACATGTGCCACACTAACGGCTAGATCCACATCTCGCATAACTTCTGAATAGATAATAGCAGGAACCTCTTCAATTTTTAAGTCTGCAAATGTTTTTCGATGAGAAAATTCCACCCATTCCAATGTTGGTGCTTCTACATCTGCTGGTGAAAACCAATCTGCCAAACAATAAATTCGAGCAACAATATCGCCCTTATAATAAACCTTCTGTAATCCATCTTCGTAATCTGCAATCCAATGTCGGTCTTTCAGACAAGCCACTGCCTTCTTAGGTTGAATCTGATTTCCTGCAAACAGTAGCGATTTCCGTTTCTCCATCTCTTCTGGTAACTTCACATATAACTCTCTAAACACTTGCTTAAATGGTTGCTTTATTCGATTTCCCGATTCATTCGCAGTAAATAAACACTTCTGATATTCTGTCCAACACTCCGCTTGATACAAATCAAAAGGGTGAGCCACATACAGCGAAGCCGAATCTTCAAGTGTATGTAATTTTCCTGCATAATCACGTAGCCCTGCATTCTCAAGAAATCCAATGCTCTTTCCCTTTGCAGATTCACTTCCCTCTTCTTTGCATACATATACCAGCTTCTTAATAATCGGTGCTACTACAGGATTTTCAAGCAGACTCCTTACTTCCTCGAACGCAAATGCTTCTTGCTCCTCCATTGCCTGCTCCATCATATGCACGGTTCGGCGATACTGGTCTTTCAATTTCTTTTGAAGATCTTTACGTCCAAGAACAATCTCATTCTTTCTAATGGCTGCTGGTATGAATTTTAAAAGCTTACCTTTCTTCTGACATAAAAGTGTTGGCACTCCCATCTCATCCACATCAATTCGAATCTCTGAATCTTCTACCGTTGTCCATTGAAAATAACTTTCGTAAGCCTTCACAAACTCGGTTTCCATAAAAAGTTTAAGTCGCATAACATCTTGATATCCTGCTCTGGTAGCCAGATTCTTCATCGCCATCTCCACTGCTGCGCCTTCACTTTCCCTACGCCCAGCACCAAACTGGCGACTTTCCTTTAAAAACTTTTGCAAGAATTCATATCGTCTCAAAATGTCTGCTTTTCCTGATAACGGAACCAATCCATAGCTCATTAGCAAATCCTTGTTTCGCTTATCCGATATTTTTTCCTCTAACTCTTCTACCGTAACCTTGCCAAGTGCAGCATCTGCATACTTTCTGGCACGGGCATGCTTACTGCCATTTGAGATATATTTTGCTCCGTTATATAACAGAGAAAATACTTTCTCACCTAACATTTCATACACTTCTTGAAACCACGTTACATCAAAAGCTCCTACATTCAATTCTTCCCTTGTAAGTGGCGTATATTTTGAAATCATCGCCATTTCCCGCTCAGCAAAGTAATCATCCGTATGTGCTATAAAATAATAACAGCCACTCTTAAATCCTGAATACTCCAAATATTCTTCCACCAAATCCATCCATTGTGGCGCATACATCGCTACCTCTACCAAGCGTTGCGATGTAATCCCCTTCCCTTTCAGAAGTTTCTCCACCACTTCTTTCGAATCACTCTCCACTGGATAGCATACTTTTAGAAGATGACTTAAACAAGAAGTTCTTCCTACATCCTTCTGCCACTCATAACATCTATTTCGTTCTAATTTATCCTTTCCAAGTGCCAGTAGAATCTCTACAAAGCGTTTGGCGCCGAATATTCGTGGAATACTGTGGATATCCTCTGAGAAAACGGTTGGCATATCCCCTCTGCGAAGTTCTACATTCAACACCGCATCTATCAACTCTGGATATAACTCAAGTGTTAAACAATCTTTATACCGCGCAATGTTTCGTTCTTCATATACTGATAATTTTTCTTTAAATAGAAGTCCAAAATCTCTACAAGCCTTTTTCAGCCCAATACTTTCAAATATCACTTGGTATACATTACTTTTTAATATAAACCCCATATGATATGCCTTCAGATAATCAAACAATTGTAGTTGCGATCCATTCGATTTGAACTTTTTATCTTTATCCTTGTAGTGATAACGTTTGTTTAATTGATGTAGCACAGAGAAATGTTCCGAAAACTCCTCGTCGTTCTTCCAACCAAATTGACTACGAATGATTCCCATCATACCTGAACTTGTGAACGGGGCAGGTTCTTCCCAATAGCTATAATATCTTTTCTCGACTGTTTCATACCATAGTGCCTCTTCTGGGAATTCTTCTATTATATAACAAAAAATATTTCTTGCTACTTCCCGTATCTCAAGTGGCTTATCATAGATTTCCTTCATAATATCCAAAACCGTCTCTATCGTATCACGCTGTGTCCTGTTCATGCCTTCATAAACAGCTCGAATACTATTATTCCCTTCTGCCGTTAATACTTTACCAAAGATTTTTCTGTTCCACTTATCATAAACAGCTTGATTCTTTAGTCCTGTAAGTCCACGTTCTATGCTTAACAACATCTGATACACAAGTTGTATCGAACCAATCTCCTTCTCATAAAACGAAATCCATAATTCTTTAAACGGATAACAGTCCTCATACGAGGTGTCGCTATTATAACTCAAGCATCGGAGTCCATTTCCCAGCAAGCATTCCTCTCCATCCGAAGCTACATAAGAACGTGTTTTGTTCTCTTCTATAAATGCAACCAACTTATCGAATATGCTACGAAGCTTTTTTTCATCCTGTTTAAAATAGGACTCAAATACGTTCTTATCCGCTTTCTTTATCGGCAAATTCAGCTCTTCGCTAGGGGAATACAAGCCATACCCTTCCTCTATGCACTCTTCTTTTTTCGCCGTATCTCCACATATCTCTTGCAATAAGATTTCTTCTTTATGCGTTGGATTTTCTAAGCTGGTAGCAAGCTTCATTAACGCAGGTAATTCTTCTTCTCTTTCTTTGCTCTTTTTTAATTGTACAATTACATCCAAGCCACCTGTTCGAATCTCTTCTTTCTCTCCCTGTAGAAGACGCCCTACCGTCTCCACAAGCTTCTCACCTTTTCGTCCTGTCAAAAGCGTAATCACGTTCTGACGAATCTGTGCATTTTTAAAGCGAAGCATCTTCTCTAATTGCTCGTAATGTCTATCCTTTAAATCCAGTCCTTCTACCAGTTCAAATGCAATTGTTCGAGTGATTCCTTCTTTATCTGCCACACACTGAATCAACAAATCTTCCTGTATGGGTGTTTTGGGCGCATGAAGAAGCATTTCCATATAGCGGTATCTGCCAGCATATGTTCCTGAAGTATCTATGTTTCCAAGTAATCCGGCTGCATAATCAATCTTTTCTTCCTCAGCAAGAGCATACGCAAGACCACAGATTTTTTTTACAATCTGACTCTGACTAAGAGAGATCTGATACCATGGAAATATACATGGTGAATACTCTATCTTCTTCGATGGCATAGCTTCTAATATCGTCTTTCCTATCTCAAAATGTTGCTCTGCCTCTTCTACACTTTCAAAAAATTCATAGATTGAGATAGCATTGTAGGATTCTGCTCGTCCATCATATCTTTTGGGATTTACTCTTATGTCTTGAACACACTCTTCCATATCACTAAGATACGTAGGCATAAAAGCAGCTACCATTTCTAAATCGGTGAATTCCTGCTCCATTACCCTCTTTGCAACATTCTCAGAGAATTTAGAATAACCAAGTGAAGAATTAAAATATGACATTGTTAGCTTTTGATTTTTTGTCCCACTCTTTAGATACTCATTCATAACAGCAATCGCATCACTTACTTCATAAAAACCAAGGCTCCACAACCCAATCATAATTTCAATGCTGTCATTACTACTAGTAAGCTCATAACTGTATTCTCGATTTCGTAAAGACTTCTGCATTAATGCAACTATTTTCTCCGTAATCCGATCCATATTGCTCACATCACAGAGTCCTGTCCATGTTGCAATTGCTCGCTTAACGGAAGAATAACGTATCAGATTATGTTCACAAATCACATCAAATAAAGTAAGAAAACATTCCGTTGTTCCACAATCCATATTCTCACAGACAACTTGACGAACGCCCTCCTGCAGACGGGCTGCCAGCAAAAAATCCCCTAATATTTTATGTAATTCTCTATCCGAGCTTTTTACAATTCCTTGAATCAATTCTACTGTTACAATCGCCGTATTATTTTCGCTAAAAAGAATTTCCTTTACTGTCTCTGCTAATTCCTGATCTCCCATATCTAAATGTGCAGCAATCATATCACTCAGGCACTCTATCGATTTGTAACCCGTTTGGTTTTTCTTATAATCTAATAACTCATCCGATAATTCATTCTTCAGATATGCACTTAGACTTGTCTTATACAGACTAAATTGAACATAATCATTCATCAATCGGAATATTCTTTTTAAAAACGGCGCATACTCTTTACTTCTTCTTGAACGACGGTAGATTCCCTGCGAATACTGAAACTGGTTGTATTTATCAATTATATAGTAAAATGCTTCTCTTTCCTCACTTGGTACCAAACTTTCCACTAGCCTTTTTGCAAATTTCTTCATATACTCCGATGGTAATAATTTTTCCTGTCTCTTCATATCCGATATGATTTTATCCATATTTGGTGTTTTCCTGTATCGCAGCTCTCCAAATGCACCTACTTCCTGTATCAACTCCTGTGTGTCCATATCCTTCAGCGCATACTTACTTTTCCACTCTTCTTTGTACTTCTCCCACAATTCACTTCTCGTTTTCGGATTAAATAGATTCATTATACATTGTCCCGCCTCTCCCTATGAACTTCTTACCTATTCACCACATTCGTCCGCTAAGCATCGCCATCTTAACAAATGTTATCGTAGTATCCTCATTTAACGATATCGGTGTCTCTAACAAATCCTGTTCCTTCTCTTCAATAAACACCACTACAATTCCATCAAGAAATGCTTGTCTAGCAGTTTCCTGCGCCTCGTTAAGAGAAGGTGTATGTTCCCCATTGTTGTTACCAAAAGACACCTTCCCTGCTGTTGCTTTATCAATAATTTCTGTAGAAGATAACACCTGAAGTACTTCACCACTTTCCTGTCGTTGCTTGTATTCCTTCACGCAAGTTTTCACGGTTTCATCAAGCAATTCTCCTACGGTTTTCGGTGTATTTTCCAAGCAAAAATCTATGGTTTGAACAGCATTTTTTTTCTTACCAATCTGCTTCGTATTTATCTTAATCTTCATTGCCATCAACCTCACTCTATACGCTTTTTACACTAAGAGACTAATGCGCTCTTAGGTCAAAGTCTGCAAAAAAATAGTCACTTTCTCCCCAAGTGTAAACAATATAGTAGGTATTCGCCCCAAACTCTTCCTCTAGAATTTCAAACGATATATCAATATGCTCCACTATCGTTATTTTATTACTTGTCTGTTTCTCCACCTGATAATTCCAGTCCCATTCATCTTCACGGTACTTTGCATAATAGGCATCTAACTCTTCCAGTGTCAATTCCGATTTAATTAGCATCGCACCAAGATACTGCATTCCATTTCCTGCTCCGATTAATTTTCCTGCTGCTGAGATAGAATCTACAATCTCTGTTTTTTCTGGCAATGGCATCTTTATTAAATCTTCTTTCACTGTCTTCGCAATATGATTATTCGTAAGTGGAATTGATACTATTATTAAAACCATGATTGCCATAAATATCAAAACAATTTTCATAAAAATTTTATCCTCTTTTTTCATTGTCACCTCGTCCTTCACTAGATCTATTTTCTATCTATTTTTCCGTTTCTCTTATATATTCGTCCCTAATCTCCCCAAGATTGCAAAAACATTTCTTTCAATTTCTCTTGCTTTTCTTTTGAAAATCCATTCTTACCTAATAGTTCTTTTATATCTCTATCCTTATAGGCATCTAAAAGGCTGATTATTGTCTCTGCCTTTGATTCAAAAAGATCTTTTAACACTTCCTTATCGCCAAACATACTCACCATGCTTGCAGGAGGAGAACTAAAATTCTTATTAATTCCATTCGTATTATATGTGCTACTTACCATATAATCTGCAATAATATCTTCTCGAATAACATCACACAAGTACAAGACTAATGAAGCAATAATGCCTGTTCTATCCTTTCCCGCAGAACAGAAGAATAGAATTCCTCCCTGTGGAAGCTCTTCTAAGATGTAATTCAAAATCGTAACAGCACCATCTATATTCCCAAATAAGGTTCTCACATAATCAAGCTTCATACTTTCCATGAATTTTTCTGATCCCAACATTTGTGTCATCTTATCAGATGAGATATCCCCCTTGCTTAACTTGCTGATATCTGGAATATTCTCAAGTTCCTGCATTAGGGAACAATGGTAGTAGTTCATCTCATAATTCGGTGTAATACCTGCAGAAGTTTTCTCCATATTGCTACGCAAATCAATCATTGTTTTGACGTTCAATTTCTTCAAAATACTCCAATCCTCTTCTGTTAATGCAGATGGAGAATCTCCTCGAAACAACAATCCCCATTTTGTAACCTTCGCTTCTCTTGTAGGATAGCCTCCTAGATCTCTTACGTTATATGCTCCTTGTAATAAAATTCGTTTCATTCCAACCATAATTTTTGCCTTCCTTTCCATGATGAATCTTTATAGATAATTGCAAAACTCTATTTCTGTTTGTATAAGCTTCTTGATTAGCATACGCTAATACAAAAACACATCTTAGTAACTCTATATAAAATATAATACAAGAAAATCGACGAAAAATAAATGGTACTATAGACTAATAAATCAGCAGAAATCTTATGCTATCAGCAGAGGAAATTGCATGTTACTGTTCACACAAAACGTTCACAGCAACAATTGCATCTCTGCCTTGCTATACTAAAATAATTATTAGATATAAACATAGACAACACTATCTAATCATGATATCATTTATATAAAAAAACTTGGAGGAAACCATGGACTTATTAGATAACGAACAAGTACTTTTAAGTGGAGCAGCTGATGTGTTACTCTTTAATACATTCAGAAGATACACCACCACATTAACATTAACAAATCGTCGTGTAATTGTATCAAAACTCGTAGGGCATAGCGAATATTCCTTAGATGACATAACATCCGTAACACGATTTAAAGCTATGTTTATGAATATCGGTATCTGTTTTCATCTTAACGATGGCAGAAAAGTATCTTTAGCAACAAGACATATCAAAAAATTCACAGAAGAATTACAAAAGCTTGGTAAGATGTAATTTGAAATTGATTGCTTTATATTATTACATACCAATATCTAAAAGGGGCTGTTTCCAAAATAAACTTTAGTGACAATATATAGTGATATTTCTCAATAGATATCGCTGTATATTGTAGAAAATTTTATTTTGCAACAGCCCCTTTTATTAGGCAATATAGATACTTATTTAACTCTGTATGAAGAGCAATCTGCAGATCGATCCATAAAGCCATATTCGATTAGCGCTCGTCTAATTGTTGGAAAATCCACTTCATAAATTCTCTTTAGTATTCGATTCACTTCTGTTTCTGTATACTCTGTATTATTCTTAAAGTTCTTAATAATTTCTCCAAGTAAAATGATTTTTTTCTTTTCCTTCGCAGGGAATTGCTTTAACGCCCCATTCTCGTCCATATAGGTTGCTATCGTTTTCTCTCGTTCTTGATCTGATATATTATAGCGATCATCAACCATTGTTGCTGCCGTATGAAGTTCTTCAATTGTTCCTGTATCACTTTTTTCTATTGTACGATTCGTCTCTTTGGCAATCGATTGCATTAAGGCTAAAAATAGTTTTGCCTGTTTTTCCTTCTCACGAAGTTTAAATCGATGATTTCTTACTGTTGATTGCGCAATTCCAAGTTCTGAGCCAATTTCCTTATCTGTCTTTCCTTCTAATAAACATTGAAGTAATTGTTTCTGAATATCCGACAACCCTGTCATTGCAGATTCTTGCTTTAACAAAAAGGAAGCTACGTTGTTGTGCTCATTCTTAATATGATACCTAATTGCACCTTCTGCATCATAGAGGAGTGAATTTTCCTCATAGATACGTCCCTTATCATACTTCTGTTCACATATGACACAACAGAATTGCTCCTGTGTTTCATGATATCCTTCTATGATTTCTTCTACTTCATAATTCCATATCATTTTTATCTTATCCTTTCCCATCTGTTTACATCCACTCTATTATATTATCAGCTTTTTCGCATTTTGTCTGTATTTATATAGACATTATTTGTTTTTGTTTATGATAATAAATAATACCAATCTTATATATGTAGAAACAGGTATGCAGAAAATAGCAGCTCGTTTCCTATCGTTATATAGAAAACGAACTGCAAAAGCCAGTGGCTTGACTGATATTATATCTATTTGCCTACCTTCCTGTTAATTTTTCTTACTAACTTTACCAGTTCATACCAAAGCACTGCGCCTCCTGCTATTACAACAGCTCCAAGAAATTGCATCGCAGACAGTGGTTCGAATTTAAGGAAATGGGCTATTGGTGTATAGAGTATTGCAAATATGCCGATAATTGTAAAAATATTCACTGCCCACATAACCTTATCTTTCATAAGTCTTCCAATGGTCTGAAACACGAAATCATGATTTGAACTATTCACCTGTACTAAAAACAGGTTAGAAAGCATAATTATGACAAGCCCCATAGCTCTGGCAATTGGTGCATTCTCTACATTATTATCCAACAGAATATAGTAGGTGCTAAAGGATGCTGCAAAAATCACGAAGCCTTGAATTATACTTTTTGCAAACAAACCAGGACTTAGTAGCTTTTCTTTCGGACTACGAGGTTTTCTATCCATAATATCTTCTTCCGCTGGTTGTCGTTCCAACACGATGGAACAGGTTGGATCAATGATTAATTCAAGAAGTACAACATGCAAAGGAAGTAGTAAAATCGCCGCTGGCGAAATTTTTAGTATTGGTGCTAACAACGATGCAAATGCAATAGGAATATGGATTGTAAAAATATAACCAACCGCTTTTCTTATATTATCATATATTCTTCTTCCATCTTTTACAGTTTCTACTATGGTCGTAAAATTATCATCTAGCAGAATCAAGTCTGCTGCCTCTCTCGCCACCTCACTACCACGTTTTCCAATGTCAATTCATAGATCCGCATATTTCAGAGCTGGAGCATCATTTACTCCGTAACCTGTCATAGCTACAATTTCACCATTTTCCTTAAATGCTTTTACAATACGCATCTTATGTTCTGGAATAACTCTTGAAAATATACTCACATCTTTTACCTTTTCACGAAGTTCTTCATCGCTCATGGTATTTAACATATCTCCTGTTATAATGTGGTCACTATTTGGCATTCCTATTTTCTTTGCAATAGAAGCTGCTGTGATACCATTATCTCCTGTTATCATTACAACACGGATACCAGCTCTGTTACATATTGCAATGTCCTTCTTCACGCTATCCCTTGGTGGATCGGCAAGACCAATCAATCCAAGAAGTGTAAGGGAACAGTCTGTAATTTCTTTTGGAATCTCCTCTTCGCTATGTAACTTCATAGTAGCAACCGCGATCACACGAAGTCCTTCTCCTGACATTTCCGTGATTTTCTTCTCCGCATGTTCTCTTGCCTTATCATCCAAATTGCAGATTGTTAAAATTCGTTCCGGTGAACCTTTTGCTGCAATAACAATCTCGTTATTACGAAGCCAAACATGCCCCATCATCTTCAATTCATTTGTAAATGCATATTCCGTAATCAGTTTTCCCTGAAACAAATTCTCCTTTGTAATTCCATGGTCATTACAATAACTTAACATAGCTTTTTCCATAGGATCATAGGCATCTGTTTCACAGCCAAGTCCCATTGTTTCAATTAATGTATGAGTATCGCCATGTAAAGCCCATGTCTCCTGTACAGACATCTGATTCATTGTAATTGTTCCTGTCTTATCCACGCAAAGAACGGATACCGCTCCAAGTGTTTCTACTGACGGCAGTTTTCGGACAAGAGATTGTTTCTTGGCAAGTCTCCATGCTCCCATTGATAGAAATACGGTCAATACAACTGGAAATTCTTCTGGAATCATCGCCATAGCGAGCGTAATCCCTGCCAAAATACTTTCAATGATTCTCTCTCCAAAAGAGTGATCTGGAATGTTAAAGTACGTAACCACACCAACAAATGCAAACAATACAGCAGCTATTCCAGCGCAAACTTTAACAAGACTCCCCGTCTGCTTTTGAAGCAATGTTTCTTCCTCAGGAGCAGATGCAACATTAACTCCTATTTTCCCATATTCTGTTAAAATACCAATCGTTTCAACCAATACAGTTGCAATTCCTTGAGTAACCAAAGTCCCTGCATAGCAGTAATCCCTTCTCCAGTAATCATTTGACGGTTGTAAATCATCCGTTGCTACTTTCCATACTCCTTCAGCTTCACCCGTTAACGATGATTCATCCACACATAAATCGTTACATCGGAGGATGACTCCATCGGCTGGAATCTTTACCCCTTCATAAATCATCATGAGATCTCCTGGCACTATATCCACACTGGCAATTATGATTTCTTTCCCATCTCGAATAACCGTGACATGAGGGGCTGATAAATCCTTCAGAGCATTTAATGTTTTGTCTGTTTTCCATTCCTGAATTACATCAATACTGATAATACCGATAACAAAAATAAGCATTATCGCACCGTCTCTTGGCTCTCCAAGAAGAAAATAAATGACTGCTGCAACAATCAAAAGCAGGAACATCGGCTCACAAATTATATGAAACACCTTTCTAATAAAGCTTTCATTCTTTTGTTGTACAAGCTCATTCTTTCCATACTTTTCTTGCAGTTTCTTTACCTCTCCTGAATTTAATCCCATCAGGTTCTTTTTGTAATCCGTCATAAAAGTTACCTCCATTTCGCCTTAACGGCAATTTTTTGACAACTCTATGGCACTCCATACAACGTTATTTGTTCCTAGTGGGTATAAAAAAACACACCAATGGAACATACTACTGTCCCACAGATGTGTAATAATTTACTATCTGTTGCCATGCTTAATGGCCCGGCCCCATGACCTAATACCAATTAGGTTCATCGCCTGCTCAGTTTGTACTGTTGATCGCGCATTTCTACTATCGAAATGTAATGCAGTGCAAAGAGATTGCTTGTAATATCATTATATAACAATATTACAGTTAAGTGACTTATCTACAAGAATCATTATAACTGATTCATACACTTCATGCAATAATAAGTTTCTGTTTTAAAGTGGTCGAATTCAACCACTTTAAAATCAGTATAATTCAATTGGTTTTTTTGCAAATAAAAATCTATCAATTTGATGACTTTTTACGATTAAAACTGTATCGGAAGCACCTCCTCAGTCAGTGGCTTCATCTGGTACTCTGGAAATTGATCCAATAGCTCCTCCAAACAAACTGCAGTAGCATGAACCGTGTCATGAGCTAACATAATCACTTTTTTCCTTTTTAACGTACTTTCCTTTGCATTCTTTATCAAAACTTCAGGATCGGCTTTTGTCACCGCGTCCTCCAAACCAGCATTCCAATCAAAATAAACAAAACCTCGCCCTTCCATCTCTGCAATAATATCTTCATACGTATCTTTATTATAAGCATTAATACTGCCACCTGGAAAACGGAATAACTTTGCTTCCGCACCTGTAACCTCACGGACAATCTCGTATGCCTTCTCAAAATCAGCCACATAGCTGTCCACATTTGCATAGATTGCTTCATAATCATGCTGGTTACAGTGAATACCAATTGTATGTCCTTCGTCCACAATACGTCTTGCAATCTCAGGATACCGAAGAACATTTTCCCCTACCACAAAAAATGTTGCCTTAATATTTCTTTCCTTTAAAATGTCTAATATTGCAATTGTATTTTCCTTTGATGGCCCATCATCAAAAGTCAAATACATTGTCTTAGGATGAAAATAAAATTCTATTCCTTGAGCAATTCCCTCTGCAAGCTGCTTCTGATACTTTTTCGTAGCTAATAGCTCACGTTCCTTTTTATTTGTCATGAAACCCGTTTCAATTAGACAAGATGGCATAGAAGTCTCACGTATCACATATAACTCTGCGCTTTCTCGCAATCCTCTATCCTTTGTATCAATAACTTGCATTGTCTGTTGATGAATGACGCCTGCTAATCTTTTATTATTTCCAGATTCATCCGGATAATACCAAGTTTCAATTCCTTTTACTTTATCAGATTCCTCACAGACATTCTGGTGAATACTGACGAAAATATCTGCGTGTTCCTCTTCCGCTATTTTTACTCGCTCTTCCAAACTAAGACCGTAATCCCCATTTCTAATCATCACTACATCGTATCCTTTTTCTTCAAGTCGATCTTTTAGCAGCATTGCAATACTTAGATTTATTTCCTTTTCTAAAACATTCTCTCTATTACAACCAGCATCTACTCCCCCATGCCCAGCATCAATGGCGATTTTAGGTGTTTGAGACTCTTCTTCTATTTTTTCTATGTACAGATTTTCCTCAGGCACTATTTCTGTTCCACCAGGTGTTGTCACTTCAGAGAAATTGTCTGCCTGCTGAACCCTAGGTATCCCCTGTTTCATATCCGACCATAAAAGCAATCCCAAGCATACTCCTAAAGCAGATGAGATCAATAAGCCACACCAAAATAATCTTCTCCTGCGATGCCTTGTTAACAATGTTTTTCTTTTTAAATATCCGTGTCCTGCCGTTAAACTTCCGTACATAATGATGCTCCTTTTCTTTTCCCGTGTATTTCCATGATAGAGGATTTATAAAACAAACTCCTGTGTAACTGTTTCTTTCAGTTTACACAGAAGCTACATCAAAATGTCATATTTTTCACATCATAATTGCATCATTTGTTACGAAAAGCTTATTATTTAGAAACTTTTAAAAAAAGCTCATTAATTCCTTCATAAAAACCAATCGTCACCACCGTATATCCTCCATCCATACCTGCAAAACGGTATTTTCGAAAGCACGGTGTTGTCTCTGCTAGAGGATTAACTGGCTCATATGCTTCCCACTCCTCTAACCCCATATAGGTACTCCATTTTTCTATTATTTCATCAGGATTAATATCTGACCAAGATAATTCGGTACGTACATAAAACTCATATAATTTTCCTGTATCTGCATCAATATACGCATCTAGCAATCTGTTTTTCTTATTGGCATTCTGTTTTCCTGTAGAAAGTTCTACCTTCCACACCAATACGTTATTACGTGGTGCAGGTACATCAATAGCAGAATACAACACCGCACTATATGCAGTCGTCTGCACATCCTTTACCGTGTTCGGCAAAATCCCCAGTTCTTTTAGTATACCAAGTTCTTGATTACAAGTATCAAAAACCTCTTCATCGCTTATTTCCCTACCTGTTCCATCTTTATGACTGACTACAAAAGCATACGTTCCTGTTAGTTCTTGATAGTCCATATCTCCTGAGTTAGTTCTTGTCATAGCACTTAGATCACTTTCTGGTTGAACTTGATTACTGAGACACTTTGACAACAGATACAACTTATCATTGCTACTCATGGAATAACGATATCCTTCCGTTTCCGTCTCCATTGGTTCTGCCGTAATCTGATTCAAAATCATGTCATCTTTGTACCTTGCCAACTTTTCTGGTCCCCACACTGCCAATACCATAACCAAAACAGCCACTAGTAGAAAAAAAAGATTTTTTTTACTCCTTTTCACAGCACACCTCCTCCTTAGGAAGTATAAAACGGATACAAGTTCCTTGACCTTCCACACTTTCTATTTCCAACTCACTGTGGTGTAGATATAGAATTTCTGCACACAGTGCTAATCCAAGACCAGCACCCTTTCGACTACGTGAGCGTGATTTATCTACCATATAAAACGCTTGTGTTACCTTTTTCAAATCCTCTTTAGGAATTCCCAAGCCAGAATCCTTTACTTCAAACTGATATCCATTCTCCACTAACGTTCCTTTTACTTCTATCATGCTTCCAGATTCGGAAGCTTTACATGCATTATCAATCAAATTTAATAGCACGGATTTTAATAGATCTACTTCCGCATAAATCTTTCCTGTCTCATAAGAAAATGCAAACTTCATCTCTGTATTCTCACTGAATATGTATTCCAGATACTCAAAAAGAATCTCTGCCTCTATCTTCTGTGGTTTGATACTTTCTCGCTTTGTAACTATAATATCTAGCAAACGAAAAGACATTGCCTCCAACCGTTTTCCTTCTGTATAAATGTAATTCGCTGACAAAAAATTTCTTTCGTCATCTAACTTACGAGAACGTAGTAAATCTGCATAGCCAATAATTGCTGTTAATGGTGTCTTTAGTTCATGAGCAAAAGCCGCAATAAAGTCTTCTTTTGACTGAACCTCTTCCTTTAATTGATCTATATTTTCTTCTAATGCATTTGCCATCCTATTATAGTCCATAGTCAAGGAACCTAACTCATCATTACTAATTCGCTTTGCACGATATCCGTAGTCTCCCTTCGCCATCTTCCCTGTAGCCTCCGCCAATAAACGAATAGGCCTAGTCAACCAACTTGATAGAAAGAGCATTACCACGGAGCTACAAAGAAGCATCAGTAACGTTACTTGACGGTAAACAGAAAAACCCAACATTCTCTCCTCAAATACTACTGTTACATCCTTCATTGTTTCCAAATACAATACTCTGTTCAATGCATTAACTTGAATTCCAGTCTGAATATAATAATGTTCCTGTTGCTGTATTATTCGATAATTGTGAGTATCTGGCTCTATACTCTGAATAAGTAATCCATCCTCCACAAAACCATCACTAACATAGAGGACTTTTCTTTCCTCACCTGATAGACGTAGCAAACGCCCCGTATCCTGTCCGCTACTCTCTAGTTTTGAACCAATTTGTTCCACAACGGTATCCTGTAATATATTGTATTTGGACGGAACATTAAGTGCTGCTGTCTCAAAAGCAAATTGAAGAATATTGCTGTCATCCATTGCTTGATTTATTTCTCTGTCTAGGGCTGTCTCAAATACATAGTTTACAAAAAAGTAGCCACTAAACCCAAATGCCGCCGCCATGATAATAACGGTGCATAGTAAGATTTTATACGAAAATTTCATGCAATCCCTTTCTGGTTATACTCGAACCTGCTCGAAAAATCATTTTTCATACACGCCCTAATCTTCTATCTCCAATCGATAACCAATCTTATATACTGCTACCAAATTGTCTTCCCATCCCATCTTCTTGCGAAGTCTTTGTACATGCAAATCAAGAGTTCGACTATCTGCAAAGTACTCATCCCCCCACACCATTTCATATAGTCTCTCTCTGAAAAGAGCAATGTTTTTGTTACGTATAAACAAGACTAGAAGACCATATTCCTTATTTGTCAACACGACTGGCCGACCTCCTCTAGTTACTTTTCTAGCTTCAATATCCACCACAATATCTCCCGCACTAAGTAAACGTTGCGCTTTGTTATACCTTCTAAGTACCACTTCCACTCTAGCCACCAATTCCACTACTTCAAATGGTTTCACCAAGTAATCATCTGCTCCAAGCTTCAACCCTTTTACACGATCTTTTACTTCATGCTTTGCTGTAATAAAAATAACAGGTATCTTCAACGGATAGATATATTCCATAATGTCATATCCATTTGCTCCAGGTAACATAACATCTAATAATATCAAGTCAAACGGTTCCCGTTCAATTAAATCTATGGCCTCTAGTCCATCCTGCACCGCTTTGCAACAATACCCCGCATCAGTCAGGTTTATATCAATTAAATCACAAATTGGTTTTTCGTCATCTACGATTAGTATCTTAATCATTATCTTGTGGCCACCCCCAGTATTTTCTTATCTTTTTTACCAATTTTTCTAACGTATCTTCTTCCGTACATTTATAAAACTTTTTAAATTCAGTGTCCACATCGAAACCTGTAGTTCGTTGGTAATAGATTGCACAGTCACTTTCTACAATCGGCTTTCCATCGGGTCCTTCGTTACTGTACCTAGCAAGTACAACCAAATCCTTCATGCCGTCTCCGTCCATATCTCTACCCGTCATACCTTTCAAGGAATAAAGATTCGCATAGTCACCCATCGGCTGGAAACTCCACACGATATTGCCCTGCTCATTCACAAGGTAAATCATAAAAATATTATATTCTGCAATACACATAACTCCTGGCACAACTTGAAGTCTTCCTTGCTTCTCAAAGTCCCTCCAATAGCATTGTTCTTGAATAATCTTAAAGTTTTGATCTGTCAATTCCTTCAATGTAGATGCCGTGTACAGTACTTCCGTAGAGATACCGTCCCGAACATATGCTACGATGCAAGCAATACTTTTGTTCATACTAAAACGGTTCAATTTGTCTGAGATTCTATAGTCCCGATAAAATGTCTTCTCACCTTGAAACAATACATCCCCAATCTTGTAGGACTTTCCCGCATAGTCACCTGTACTATTTTCACAATTAGTAATCATTATAATATCTGTCAATCCATCCTTATTCACATCTTGAAACGATATTGCCACACTTCCTTTCGTTGGCTGTTTCATTTCCCCTAGGCATCGGTTGTTTGTCTCTAATTGATTTGTTTTATATAAAATAGTACCTTGCTTATCTGCTATAAAAATTACCATACGCGCATACTGCCTATCTAGTGCCAGTATAAATGTAACCTCTTCCTCACCAAATGTCTCAAATACAACAGGGATCTCGTGATACTTTATAATATCAAAACCGTTTTCAACAATATCGCTTCTCTCTTCTATCGCTGCAAACCGCTGTTCATACTCTTGGTATTGCACCATCAATTCGCTTGTTTCACCCACTACAGTATCTTCTTCACTAGCAGAGGACTCTACTCCCCCTATTAAAGGTCTAGCTGTAACAGATACAGCAGATTGAAATACACACAGTAAACATACAAATAATAGTATATAATAATTCCTTTTTCTCATATGCACCACCTTTCCAAACACACCCTAATACATTATACATCATAAATGCATCATTTTTTCATACTTTTACGACAAATATTAAATTACATTATTTACTATACCACATATAATCCTCTCTTTCAGCAATATTTTCTATCAAAATTCTTGGGGTAGATAACTAATTAGTAATATAATCTAAGATTATATCTATCATTAGAAATATTGATTGTACTTATCACTGGATAAAGGGTACAATATAACAGTATTAAAAATATGGATAAAAGTGAGGTTTTTATATGCGTACTTTAGGAACTGTAGCCAGAGGCGTTCGCGCTCCTATGATTCAACCTGGAGATAACTTAGCAAATATCGTAGTAGACAGTGTGCTTAATGCTGCAAATGAAAATGGAATTGAGCTTCAAGATAGAGATGTAATCGGTATGACAGAGGCAATTGTTGCACGTTCACAAAATAACTTTGCAACAGTAGAGCAAATCGCCACTGATGTACGAAATAAATTCAATGGCGAAGAACTTGCAATCGTTTTCCCAATTCTCTCTAGAAATCGTTTCTCTAATCTTCTAAGAGGAATTGTTGGTGGTTGTAAGAAACTTTATATTATGCTTTCTTACCCTTCTGACGAAGTTGGAAATCAATTAATTGATTGGGATATGTTAGATAAAGCTGGAGTAAATCCATATACTGACGTATTAGACGAAAAGAAATACCGTGAATTATTTGGTTATGACGTAAAACATCCATTTACAGGAATGGATTATGCTGAATATTATAAAAGCTTTGGTGATAACATTGAGTTAATCTTTGCTAATGATCCACGCGCTGTACTTACATATACGAAAAATGTATTAGCATGTGATATCCATACTCGCCAAAGAACGAAACGTATTCTAAAAGCTGCTGGTGCTGAAATTGTTTATGGTTTAGATGAAATCCTTGCTGAATCTGTAGATGGTAGTGGCTATAATGAAAACTACGGTTTATTAGGTTCTAATAAAGCAACAGAAGACAAAGTTAAACTTTTCCCAAGAGACTGTCAAGGATTAGTTGATCAAATTCAAGCAACACTTCTTGAAAAGACTGGCAAAAGGGTTGAAGTTATGGTTTATGGTGATGGCGCATTCAAAGATCCTGTAGGAAAGATTTGGGAGCTTGCTGACCCTGTTGTTTCTCCTGCTTACACGAGTGGACTTAACGGAACACCTAATGAATTGAAATTAAAGTTCTTATTAGACAATGACTTTGCAGGTAAATCCGAAGAAGAAGCTAGAGCCGCTATGGAAGAAGCTATTAAGTCAAAAGATAACGAATTAGGTGACCAAGCACTTGGAACAACACCTCGTCGTTATACTGACCTACTAGGAAGTTTATGTGATTTAATGAGTGGTAGTGGTGATAAGGGAACTCCGATTATTTGGATTTCTGGGTATTTTGAAAACTTTGCATCGAAGTAGATTTTTATAGAATTAAATTTAATGAAGGAAATGCCAGAATTGCTTATTGATTTTAAGGATTCTGGCATTTTTGTATATTTTTGTACTTACTGTTACAACCTCCTCTATTTTGTCTGTAAATCAATTTTCAGACATGCTCTAACAGTAACCTCTTCAAAGTTAGCTTTTAAATCAAAAAAGGATTATAAAAAAAGTTCAAATATCAATCTCTTATTTTGCATCTGCCCTCTCTGCTTTAAATTCTATGCTCACACTTCCGCTTCCCAAGGCATCTGTCAATTCAGTCACATCAACAATATATCCAATGGGAACATAATTGTATGAATTTGAAAATGAGGTATAGAATAATACCAGACTGCTGTCTGACCAAAGATAAATATCGCATGGTTCATGACAAAAGTTATTCAATTCTGCAGTAATCTGCATGGCCTCCTGTGCAAGACCACAGATATACAAGTGCATTTCTGAAGCTCCAATAATCGGATTTTTCTGATTTACATGCTCTATAAATTTTTCGAGTGACATGTTATACACATCCTATCATTTTTTTAATTGTATCTTCTTCTCTCTTTTAATAAAATTTATTGTTGCTTCAAATGATTCTCTTCTTTTAATCATCTCCCACCATAAACTCAGAGTCTATAATAATATAATTACTATAAAACCTAAAGTTAGGTTTAAGTCAATAACTAAAAAAATGCAATAAAAATTTTGTCGAAATTTATCCGTTTATAGTGCATAATATAATAAAAACTTTAGGAGTGTATGACATGAACAATTTAGAAATACAGATAATGGAATATTTAGATTATTGCAAATTTAGAAAAAATCTCGATTTAAAAACATTAAAGGCCTATACAATTGACTTGAGACAATTTAAAGATATGGTTTTACAGTGGAATATCGAACCTTTTGAGAAAAATTCTATAAATAGATATATCACAGAAATCCACAAATTATATAAGCCAAAATCTATTAAACGCAAAATTGCAAGTTTAAAAGCTTTTATTCAATACTTAGAATTTGAAGAGATAATATCAAGTAATCCTTTTAATAAAATCAATATAAAGTTCAGAGAACCACAACTATTACCAAAGACAATACCTTTTCATACAATACAGACCTTATTAAAGACTATCTACCAACAAAAAGATTTAGCAGAAACAGAATATCAAAGAAAGAGTATTATTAGAGATATTGCTGTAATTGAATTACTCTTTGCTACAGGTATTCGTATTTCTGAACTATGTTTGTTAACCCCTGAAGATGTTAACTTAGCAAGTCAAAATCTCTTAATCTATGGAAAAGGTTCAAAGGAACGGATGATACAGATAGGAAATCCAGAAGTAATCCAAGCTTTACAAGCCTATCAACATGAATTTGCTGACACTATGAATGTTTGTGGTTATTATTTTGTGAATCGTTTAAAAAAAAGACTTTCCGATCAGTCCGTACGTTTTATGATAAATAGATATGTAGACATTGCTTCTATAAACTTACACATAACCCCTCATATGTTCCGACACTCGTTTGCGACTCTGCTTTTAGAGGAAGATGTTGATATACGTTATATTCAGAAGATGCTTGGACATAGTTCTATTACTACTACAGAAATATATACGCATGTCTCTATGACTAAACAAAAAGATATATTGACGAGTAAGCATCCTCGGAATCTTATTAGTATGAATAAAGGATAATAATAAATTAACGTTATATAAGTGAGGGTAATGAAGTGAGAGGTAAGTTAATCTTTTTGTTTGGAATAGACGGAAGCGGAAAATCTACCGCCTTAAAAATGTTAGAGAATAGTGGGTTAGAGAATACGGTATATACATCCTGCTTGACAACCGCTGTATTTGAAGAAGAATTATATCGAGCAGAAAACAAGCTGCACTTTTCTAGATGCGATTTCTTTTCACATGAATTTAAGCATGTACTTCACATTGGTAGTGTTATCTATAAGATGTTTAATACAATATTACCTATTCTGAACAATGGCCAAAATGTAATCCTTGATAGGTACGCTATATGCATCAAATTATATGCTGACCTTTTTCTGGAGCCTTCGTATAAGTGTATATCAAGGGCTTTAGAATGTTTACCGACTCCTGATCTAGGAATCTATTTTGATGCAGACATTGATACTGTTTTAGATAGGATTAAAGAAAGAAGCGAAAGAAGCGGAATAATGCCACATTTTAGCGAAAGCGAAGAATCTTTAATAATGAAAAAAGCAAGATACGAAACCATGATTCCTCATGAAAAGTATGCTATTTTGAGAATAAATGCTAATCAGGATATTGATAAAGTATACTCTTCAGTGTTTGAGATAATAAGTGAGGAATGCGTTTGTTATAACGCAAGCTGCCAATGGCGCAAATAACCTATTCATATGAAAGGAATGTTTTAATTAAATGAAAAACCAAATGATTCTGTTTGATTTAGACGGAACATTATTAACCTCTGACAACATTGTGTCCCCTATAACAGAAAATGCCATTAAGGACTGCAAACACAAAGGATATCATATAGGCTTTGTTACCGCGCGGTCTAGGTCAAAGAAGAACATCCGCCTTTTGGATAGATTGCCATACGATTTTATAGCTTTCTATAACGGAGCGGAAATATATGCGAAAGACCATTTAATTGAAAGCAACGCGTTGCCATACAAACAGGCAGCTTTGATGCTGCTAAGATTGAACAAGGATTTTCCTGACATGATAATTGATGTACATCATGAACCATGGAGCTATTCAAGCATTCGCGAAGAAATATGCCATATGGAGTCGGGGGAGAGGAAAGAGTGTAGCCTCAATAAATTACCGAACTGCGATGTTCAACGCATTCGGTTGAAATCGGATTCCCTTACATCCATCCCGTTGCAAAATTATATGACTATTGAAGGCACTTTCTATCACACAACATTTGGTGATGCCATAATTGTTCATAAAAATGCAAACAAAGGCCATGCTGCCAAAAGAGCGTCAGAATTGTTTGGTATACCTCTTACCCAAATGATAGCATTTGGTGATGACGTAAACGATATAGATATGATAAAAAATGTCGGTATCGGTGTGGCTATGGGCAATGCCATTCCCCTCCTTAAAAGAACTGCCGATTATGTCACGGAAACAAATGATTGCAATGGCATCGCAGCTTGGATATATAGACATCTAATAAATTTGAAATAATAAATCAGGAGTAAATATGAAAAATTTTTCCAAAAAGCTATTTGTATGTTTTTCCGCCAAAGACCGTTATGATATAGTACAACCTGTTGTCTACCATCTTAAAAACTATGGTGTTGATATTTGGTACGACAGACATGAAATGGTGATGGGGGATAATCGTATAAAAAAAAATATTGAGGAAGGGGCTGGAAGGTGTGGATACGCATTAATTATTTTGTCAAGAAACACCGTTGATTCATTATGCGCAAGAGAAGAAATAAAAATACTTGAATCAAGATACAATAAAAGAGAAGTCGTTATTTTTCCCGTATTATATGAGTTGAAACCTTGTGAAATCCCTTCCGAATTCAGTTGGATCAGCAGTTTAATATTTAAGGAAACCTATCGTAGCACTGGTACTTTAGAAATATGCAATCACATTGCTTGCAAAATCACGCATGATATTTTGGATAACTGTAGATATAGAACTATCTTGGAAATAGTAGATGACAATTCGCAACTCCTTCCAAATCCAGTGAATTCATTGTTAGATAAGTATACAAAAGTCGATAATGCAAACCTTAACAGCAGGGTTGCGTTACTTTATGCTACATATCTTACAATTATAGAGTCCAAGAGCCTAACTATTGATCCTCTGTGCGAGGTGCCTAGCAAAGCATTCGAAAGGTTATTCTCGGAAACTCTCCTAAATTTGACAATAGATTACAGAGAGTTATGGTTATTGGAGAATTCAATATGTATATTAATCGAACATTACATAACATCCTGTACGGAGTCTAAAATATAGACAATTATTTTCGCAAGCTCATCTGTATCATATCCGGAAGTAAGTAAATCAATACTTTTCTCCAAGTATGGATACTTGGTTAAGTTGCTTTTTATTTCGTTCCATATTAGCTCCGACCTCATCCCTGGATATGCTATAGGTATAATGTTTTTATGGTTTGCCAATGAAATTTCAAACTCTTCTTTTACACCACTGTTGGGGTTGGGGAAATGTTGATTATAGTCCCCAAAAACAAATATTACCGAACCACACCTACTGATGACCTCCTCACGCATCCTCTTTTTATCTTCCGAAGATTCTTCACCTAGACCAACGAAAGGCTTAACTATAAGATATTTTTCCGTATCCTTAACGCCCTTCTTTGCAAGATACTCGTTGGCATACCCTATGATGTGCGTCCCGAAATGCCTGCCTATACCATTTATGATACGATAATCATTATCCAAAAGATGCGATGTTATACTACGCGACAGATTATGGGAATACTCCTCAATTTTTTGGTCAAAGGATCGGAATGCTCCTGAAATGAAAACCCTTTTATTCCGTATCCTATCATTCAATTCACGAAGTATAAAGATTATATCCGTATACTCGTTCACGAGAAGTACACGGATATGGTATCTGCGTTCAATATCATCAATAAAATGGTTAAAGTATGGGTTGCATGGGTCATTCTTCATTATTGTGTAATGAAATGGAGCGGCGTCACCCAAATATCTTGTAATTTCACTTAAACAGTCCATCACCAAATAATCCGTAAAACTATATCCTATAAACAAAAAGGTACTGGAAATCAACTCTCTCTTAAAAAACAACAGCATCATTCGATGACTGTCGGAGTATTCTTCATAATCCTTTTGAGTGGCAACAATACCTTCAATATTTGTTACATCTCAATTCATTTTCAAAATGTTGATTCGCTTATTGAGCTCTATATTAGACAAATCCGCATCCTTAAACACTTTATTAGTCAAAATATTACGGCTCTTGTAATTAAGCTCTATAACGTTATCAAAGTTCGTAGTCCATATATTTGTAAATCCAATATCGATAAGTTCATTAATCAAAGGGCTATGAAAATTATTTATGTTTATGATATCGTTAATTCGTTTTCGGAGTTCGGCTTGTCCGAATTTATTAGAATAATATTGTGCAAGTCTATAGAAATTCGTTGATTCATCCAGTTCAGTTCCAAGATCCTTTGCAAGTGGCTTGAATAGGTTATACCAAGATGGATATCCTGCGCCAGTCGAAGCGCCAGCACCTACAAATAGGGAAATCCTCTCATCCAGTGCCTGACGTGTAAATTGATTAAGGAATTGTTCTTTATTTAATGGCATATCATTTCTACTTCCTATTCTTAAAATAATATATAACGATAAGAACAAATTATCTATTCTCTGCAGATCTACAATAATCAATTATCATCTGACAGAATAAATACTTCTGTTAATTTATTATTATCCTTTATTCATTCTACATCATTTACCAAAAGATTTCAATATTATTCATACATTTTTTTACTGATTGAAATCTTTTGAAAACTAAAGCATAGCTCTATTTTAATACCCTATTACTTACAGCAAGAAGGTATACATATCTGTCTTAAATATCATTTTACCAGAATCTTGATTTCAAATACTTCGCTTTTAGCTTCGGAAAGATTTATCCCTCTACTTATAAGCTGAAACAGCATATAAGGTACGCCAAAATTTTTTCTTTTTTTATACACTCAATACTCAACTGTATATTCCCTAAACATATCTTTAATATAGTCAGCACTCGCAAGTATATAATTTGGAGATTGAAGCATTACTGTGAAAATAAAACCGAGTCCTAAATCAACATGCAAATCTACATGAACCACCTCAAATGAACTAGTCAATTTCTCTATATCAACTATTTTCTCATTCCTTTTCATTACAATCTGTTTCTCATTAAATATAAACTCTAACTCAGTAAGGTATTCTGACAACATGGTTCTTTTAATCAGAGTATGAGGTAAAGTCATAAAATCCTCACATTCCATATAAATTCCGCATTACATTTATAGAAATATAATCTCCTCCATTTTCTCCAAAATCCCCTTTTTCACATTGCCTTCAATGTACACCTCATTTAATCCCCACTTTATATATACAAGATAACTATCTTTTGTTCTTTCTACTAGCAATGCTGTAAAAAACTGTTCCCAACTTGCATATTTGCTACTTTCCACATAGTTGTAGGCCTCAGATAAATTCTTCTCCAACTCACTATCCTTCACAACACCAGAACTTAATATCAACCATTCAAAGGATTCTGGAAGATACAAGTATAATTTCTTACGAATACTCACCAAAGTCATCAGCTTTTCCATTCCTGGTCCAAAACCACTCCAGCCGCAGAAATACAGGTTGCCTTACTCATGTGGCACACATAATCAAAAAACTGATATCCTGCGCCCGAATCTTCTGTAATCACTATATCTGGACATATTTGCTCATTTTGATTCCGATTTCCATAAATGCTATACATTTCATTATAAGTTTGCTTCAAGATACCATATTTCCCCGAGCTGCGAATACCATAGATTTCTGTAACACTGTAAGGAAGTGTTGGCAATGCCTCTCTTGTTACAATTACGAAGTAATTATCTGTCTTCTGAATTTCTGACGAGAATTCTTTTGAGCCAACAAAAGCATTTCCTTCATCAATAAACAAAATACTATTGTGAAACGTTGCCAATAGCGTTTTCCAATCCTTTCCTGCTAATACTGCACAGTTTTTCTTACATTGCAAATGAATACCACTATCTTCTCCATTTTCATAAGGTTCCGCCACCATGTCCACCAGTGTTGTTTTTCCTGTTGCACTATCACCTTTGATGATTGTAAGATTTCTTTTTATCTCAAAATCGTATTTGATTTTTTTGTTTTCAATAACGATTCTATATTTTCCTTTCATAATCCACCTCTATACATACAAACCAGCTATAGGTACCAATTCAGCCATATTGTGAACAATCTGATTTGTGTTCAGAATACGCACCTCAAACTCCTCATTTCCAAAATCCATCAGATGGCGTAGATTGATAGTGATATCCTTTTCTCTGCCCATCTTCAATAGCCATTTTGCGCAATTATTTCCACAGGTAGATGCATTAAAGATTTTCTCTGGCACATTTGCAATTAAAATCAGTGTTTTTACTCCACCCGACAAGCTAAGTGGTGGAATCTTTCCTAAAACAGGACTATCAACAACTGCATTGTCCAGAACAATAGATTTATCCACATCTGCTATCATCTCTCTCGACAACTGCTGCGTAATCCATTCTTCTTCATATACATTTTTAAAATATACAGCAGTATTATATATTGCCTCTGGCATATCGCCATAATATATATTTAGCATGATAGTACTCCTCTCTCTATTGATTGATTTTTCAAACGTAAAACATCAATTTATAGTATACACTACTATAATCTATTATCTTAAGTTTAAGTTATTAAATGTAAATTTTCAAGAAGAACCTCATATCTTTTTTATTTGCATGCACTAAATATCAACTCAAATATCTCACTAGGCATTTTCACAAAATACCATCCTAGATGTTGGTATCCCACATATCCGCCTTCAAACAATCTTAATTCCGCAACAGTATTGTCATTCATATAGAAATATAAATGTTTTTGCTTGACAGAATCATCGTAAATATTCGGATTGGTTTCATAAACGTATTCAAATTTGCTCTCACATAGCTCTTTTATAAATGTATTGATATCTTCATCCATTACATTAACTAAATCATGATATACATAATTTGAAGTTGGCTCATTATTCCAGTTCTCATGTTCCTGACACTTTACTGTATTCCAATTCCCACTAAGATTCAATCGTTCTTCAAATAAATCCTTACCATTTGTAAGACCTATTCCATTCAAATTTTCATAAAAGTTTATATATGCTATGGTATTGCCATTCTCATCGCTATAGCTTCCCTTCATACATAGGCGAAATTGTGTGCTGTATCCCTTTACGGAATATACATCTCCTTCGACTGTAGATGCAAACTCTACTGCATATTCATCTTGATTTGACCACTCATCAATATTGCCAATTGCGTGACCTATATATTCTCCTACAAGACCTTCTATTTCTCTAGCTTCTTCCATACTATATCTCTTGCTTTGCGTATAACTTCTACCCTGATAAACAAAAAGACCTATCATATCCATTTGGGCAGCACTTGCATTCTTGGGCAATTGAAGCTTGGGCACATACACATCATAATTATCACTTATCATATCATTCGTCTCATTTGTTTCATCCGGAACATTAGGGTTGTCCTTGATAACCTGCGATTGCTTGTTATCTTTTGTAACAAGCGGTATTGCTACTGCAATAATCAGACACATACAAGCCACTGCTGCACTCCATTTAACCCATATACCTTTGTTCTTCTTCCTATAGTTCTCTGCTTCATTAATAAATTTTTCATCAATATTGCCAATACAACGTGAAAGTTTATCCTGTTTCATAGTGTAATACCCTCCTTTAGTAAATGATGTTTTAAATTAATTCTAAGCCTTTGGATAAGGGAATTTGTCTTACTTTCAGACCAGCCCATAAAAGATGCTACATCTGCCAGATTGTCACAATACCAATATCGACGAATAAATGCTACTCGCTTTTCTTTTGATAATGTCTCCAGCCAGCGTTCTATAGACGCTGTGATTTCCTTATCTTCAAGAACTTTCTCTGGTGAAGGCGATACAGGAATGCAATCTGTTAGTTCATCAAGCACTAAAACAGCTTGACCTCCTCCACGTTTTTCACAAGAAAGGTCTCGCACTCTGTTTAATGCCAAATTTCGAGTAATCCTACCTAAAAAAATACGGAGCGTTGTCGGTCTCTGTGGTGGTATAGCATTCCATGCGTTGAACCATGTGTCATTTACGCACTCTTCACAACATTCCATATTTTCTAAAATACGCAAAGCGATACTTTTGCAGTAGCGACCATATTTTTGACTAGTTTCTTCTATTGCCTCTTCTTTGCGTTCCCAGTATAGTTCAATAATTCTGTCATCTTCCATAAGAATACCCCCTTTCACTTATATAGACACCAAAATTTTAGAGATTATGCACATTATATAAAAAATAAAAAAGAATCACTTACATTGGTGAATATCGCATAAATTGATTTTTTACAATTTGATAATATTTTTATTATAGCTCTATAATCTGCTACCTATATATTTGTTCTTGTGATCACACAATAAAAAATAAAGGAGAGATCAGAGATGAAAAAACACGATGTAAAACAAAAAAATTTTTTAAAAGCAGCCTTAGCAGCTGCAGTAATTATCGGTTCCACTACTGTACTACAACAAGGGTTTGCGCAAGCAGCGGTGTCTAACGATTCAATCTATTCACAATCAACACAGAAGAACGCAGCAGAAGGATATAAGAAAGCAAATTATACGGTAGTAGATGATAACCTCCCATATTATCGCGACAAAAAACCTACTGCAAAGGATATCACAAGAGACACTGCGGCTGAAATTGGTGCACAAGCTTTCTGGGAAGTCTATAACCTTGACTTAGAAGGTAAAACACTGGAAATGGCTTATAATCCGGCAACTGAAGATAACCGTGCAACATGGGTAGGCACTTGGTGGATTGATGGAAAGGGAAAAAGCACACAGAACTATTTTTTCAGTATAGACGCTGAAACAGGTGAATTGCATTCTGTACAGTATTCCAGAACATTAAAGAAAAAAGTCTCTACAGGTTTTGATGCAAAACTCGCCAAAAATCCAGAAGCATACGAGGCATTAGCAAAGAGTATGGCAGAGAAATACAATGCAGTTCATGGTTCGGTCAAGTCAGCTGAATATGCTAATCAGGGTGTTTCTAGTAATGACCCAACCATTGATATCAGAGTAACAGGTGAAAATGGAGAACAGGCACAAATTTCGTTCTCACGCTATGATAAAACCCTTCTATCCATTTCCTACGATTCATGGTGTCAGGAAGCAGATGCCTTAGTGCAATAGATAGAAAAGGAATTACAAAAAAAATAAAACGAACTATTTAGGGGAGACAATTTCTTAATATACCAATCACTCATTATTAACACAATATTTACGATTTAAAAAAGAGAAGAAAGCCCAACGTTCATACGGGTTTTCTTCTCTTTCTTATTACTCCTCCATTACGACCTTATTCCGTCCAGTCTGTTTTGCCTTGTACAGACAGACATCTGCTTTATCCAAAATAGATTCTGCGGTGTCCTTGGTATTAGATTTAGCAACACCAAAGCTGGAGGTAATTTTCAGACCATACCGAAATTCCAATGCACTAATAGCCAGACGCACGCGCTCCGCAATCGCAAATGCTGCATTGTAGTCTTCAATGTGAAGAACCGCAACAAACTCTTCGCCACCATATCGTGCAACGACATCTGAAGGGCGCAAGCTATCTCGCACCGTTTTTGCAAAAACTTTTAGTACTTCATCGCCCGTACCGTGCCCATACTGGTCATTCACTTTTTTGAAGAAGTCAATATCAAGCATAAATACAAAAACATGACTATTCGTCTCGACACAGGACTTCAGCTCTCGTTCCAGAAAATCAGTAAGAAACCGACGATTATAAACACCAGTCAATGCATCACGTATTGCTGACTCCTCTAGCTTTTCATTATTAAATGCTAATTCTTTCATCAGTTGCTCAATGCGGTTTGTTTCGCCCTGATAGGATTTACTGACATAGACTGCCAAAATTGATATTCCAGAAAAGGTCACCAACATCGCCACAAGCAAATCGATAAGCTG
>NZ_JAVBNS010000026.1:0-29233 GCF_031551385.1 Anaerosporobacter sp. | reverse complement strand
TGTAATAGGAACAGCAACGGCATTAATCTTGAATCTTTTTCATGATTATAAAAATCAAAAGAATCAACTGTATGTAGATATGAAATATGCGGAACAGCAGTTACAGTTTATATTAAAGAAAACAGCGGATTATCTACATTGCAAGGAGCTAGAGGGCAATGTTTGGGAGGATCTTCGTGTATTGGAAGGATATTTGTCTGGTGCAGTAGAACGAGCTTATGAATATCAAGACAACACATTTCACTCGCACCCAGATTACTATATTAATTATCTTGAGATGCGAACGAGACAATGTGATACCCTTCATGATTTGCACTATGAACTGAAAAAGATAAGACAATTCCCAGAGCAGGCAGGGATTGTAGCGGATTATATTCTTTATATGCAAAAATATGTTACGGAACATAACTTACCAGAGCGACAGATGGATAAATTACAACATTTATTTGAACATATGAAGGAAGAACCTTTGCCAGCAAACAAGGAAGACTATGAAAGTCATGTGATTTTGTATCATATATTGATGGATTTAGAGGATTTTCTCATCTATAAAAAGCGATTTATTGAAGCGTTGGATGATAAGCAAAGAGAGATTTATTGGAAAGACGAGAGTAAAGACTGAGTGATGAAAGCCATTATGGGACAATGTTCCATAGTGGCTTTTTTCGACACATTTTCCATAAATATACGATGTGAAAGCATACAAGTTGCACAAAAAAATACAAGTAAAAAATATGAATCAAGTTAAAATGTGCAGTAAAACAAGGGGCTCAGTGAAAGAAATTAAACAATGTTGACAAAAATATATTTAATATATAAACTGAATTCGTAACAATTACCAAAAAACAAAAACATTGTAGAAGGGAGGTTTAGCATAGTAAGGACTATGCTAAATAACTTATGGAGAAAGGTTTTAAAAAGAAGTTAGCATTGTGTCTCATAATCATTATGATTGCCACAATCACAGACTGGGGAAATTTATTTTCGGTAGAAGCGAAAGCGGCTACAACACCAGCAACAGTATCAATCCATGACCCAGCAATTACGAAAGGTAATGATGGGAAATACTATCTGTATGGTACGCATTTCGGGGCAGCAGTATCATCAGATTTAGTAAATTGGAGCAATGTTTCATTAACGGGGATTACAACAGCAAACTGTACAACACAATTAAGCGAACCATTTAAATGGTTAAACTCATCTACAAAAGATTACGCGAATATCTGGGCACCATCAGTAATCTATAATAGCACAATGAAAAAGTATTGCTATTATGCATGTATGTCTGTATTCGGAACAACGAATTCCGTTATTTACTTTGCAACATCGGATAGTCCAACAGGTCCTTTCGTATATAATTCATCAATTATATATTCAGGATTTACAAGTTCGACATCAGGAAATCTAAGTTATAAGAACACAAATCTTAATAGCTTAATTTCAGCAGGAACAGTATCAGGATTTAAGAGTAGCTGGGCTACATCAACAAGCTATACTTGCTCAGTTGGTACAAATCCAAATGCAATTGATCCTACTGTATTTTATGACAAAGACGGAAAACTATGGATGGTGTATGGTTCGTTTTCTGGGGGGATTTTCATACTAGAGTTAAATAAATCTACAGGAAAACCAATCTATCCAGGGGTGGATGATACAGCGAATAATGTAGATCGCTATTTTGGTAAAATGTTATTAAACTCAAAAAACACAGGCGATTCAAAATCAAATGGTAACGGTGAAGGACCATATATCACATATGATTCCACATCAGGATACTACTATTTGTTTAATACATACGGAGGATTAAGTGCAACTGATGGATACAACATTCGAATGTATCGTTCAAAAAATCCAAACGGACCTTATGTTGATGCAAGCGGAACAAGTGGTTTATCAACAGGAAATAAAGGTGTAAAACTTTTTGGAAATTATAAATTTGCTTGTAATTCGCAAGCGTATCTATCAGGTGGACATAGTTCAGCTCTTGTAGATAGCAATGGAAAGATGTTTCAGGTTTATCATACAAGATTTGATGATGGCGTGGGAAATGGTCACTATGTAAGAGTGCATCAAATGGTTCGTAACGAAGATGGCTGGCCATGTACTGCACCATATATCTATCAAGGAGAAACAGTTTCTTCTTCTGGATATTCATCAGCAGATATGGTTGGAACGTATGAATTTATTAACCATGGAAATACTACGTTGACAGCGTCATCAATGTCAACGATTTCAACAGCAGTAGCACCAACATTATCTGTTACATTGAATTCGAATGGAACAGTTACAGGTGGAGTTACAGGAACATGGTCATATACATCGGGCAAACCATATGTGAAGATGGTAATCGGTGGTGTAACATACAAAGGTGTGTTCTTAAAGCAATACAATGAAGCACCAAATCCAAAAGAAGTAATGACATTCACATTAATCGGTACAAACAACTGCACAATTTGGGGAAGTAAAGGAACTGGAGCAGCAACGGCTAATGTGACAGAAGGAATCTACTACATTAAAAATGTAAACAGTGGATTATATATGGACGTTGCCAATGGTACGAATGCGAATGGAACAGCGATTCAACAATGGGCATACAACGGATATGATGCACAGAAATTCAAACTTGTTCCAGATGGAAAAGGATATTACTATATCTTAACAGGAGCATCAAATTATACAAGATCCATTGATATTAATGGAGGAAGTGCAAATGATGGAGCCGAAGCGGTTCAATGGGAATATTGGGGTGGAGATATGCAAAAATACATTATTACACAAAATGCAGACGGCTCAGTTTCCTTCTTAACAAAAGCATCTGGCGCAAATGCAGCATTAGAAGTATATGCGAATAGTACTGCAAATGGAGCAAAAGTAGATCAATGGAGTTACTGGAGCGGACCAACACAATGCTGGAAGTTAGAAAAAGTAAAAGATCAATACGAAGGAATCTATTACATTCAAAATGTAAACAGTGGATACTACCTAGATATTGATAGTGGTTCATCAACAAACGGAGCAAATATCAGACAATGGTACTCAGGCTCAGAAATTTGAAATCGTTTCAAATGGTGATGGGTATTATTATATCTTAACAGGAGCATCAAACTATACAAGAGCAGTTGATATTGAAAATGGTAGTGCAGCAGACGGAACAAATGTAATCCAATGGGATTACTGGGGTGGCACAATGCAGATGTATAAGATTGTGAAAAACTCTGATGGAAGCTTTGCATTCTTAACAAGAGCTTCAAATGAAAAATCGGCATTAGAAGTTTATGAGATTAGCAAAGACGCAGGCGCGAATGTAGACCAATGGACGTATTTTGGTGGAAATTGGCAACATTGGAAGTTGACTGAGACGAATTAGTTGTAAGATGAATTGGTAAAATTAATGAAATCCCTTTAAAGTAGACTAGTATAGAAATATAGGATGCTTTGGAGGGATTTTGCATGGATAATGGATTATGAAATTTGTAATGACGAAATATAGGTTACATCATTGACTTTTGTGAATACACAAATCAGTTTAAGTTCGTATTGATTCAAAATAGTTGAGGATTAGAAAGAAAATTATTTTCTTGAATAGCAAACAAGATATTGATATAATAGTTCCATCAAGATAGAACGATTGAGGATAACCAAGGACTTTTTGTCCTGTCAGTTGATTGCCCCTTACTTTCATTACATAGAGAAAGGGGTGATGTGGAATGAATACAATGGAGATTTTGACGTTTTGCCTAGTATTATTTGCTTTTGGCAGTCTGCTTATTGCACTCATTACCCTTATTATATTTATAATACAACTGATAAACAAAAAATAGGTTATCCTCTCACCATCCAAAGTTTGTAGGATAACCTATTTTAATTGGGTAATCAACTGACGCTAGCAAGTGTCTTTGATTAGTTCTATCTTGATTATAGCAGAGGGTACTTGGATTTTCAAGTACCCTTTTTCTTTTTACTCAAAATTTATGATTTAGCCGTTACTGACTATATTCAGCAAGAAATATGGGCAAAGCTACTTGCTTATAATCTGACAGAGCTGTTGGCAAACCATACTGTAGTAGAAACACATGATACCAAGCACACTTATATGGTAAACTTTACAGTTGCTGCTCATATTTGTAGAATCTATCTTCGCCTGACCGCAAAGTTAGATTCCATAGATGTAATGTCTCTGCTCAAAAAGGAACTGATTCCAATCCGCAAGGATTGTCAGTATAAGAGACTTAAGACAGCAGATTTTAGGAGGCCAAAGTACTTCCTGTATCGTGCCGCTTAAACAGAGCCATCATAGAATAGAATACCCTTTTTTAGACAGATGCAAATCTGTCTTTTTGTCGTTGTTAAAATAAGTTTTAGAGTATAGGTCCCAAAATCATATGCCATAAATAATTTTAGCATCGGTTTCGAGCAAATCAATTTATTGTCGAGATAAGCTTAACTAAATGACATTGGTGAGTGAACAGTAATTGTTTCAGAATAAAAAAATATTTGTAAATAGCGGTTGGTTTTAAAACTATGCTTTGATATGATATGTGTAGTGGAATAATTTATCTGAAAGAGAGGTAACCCAAATGAAAAAGAAATTTAACATAACAGGCTTATGCGTTAAGGGTAAGCACTATATGGTAGATATATCAGATAAAATAAAGCAAATTATAGCTATGGTAGATGATGGGGAATACTTTACAATAAATCGTCCTAGACAGTTTGGCAAAACAACTACTCTAAATATTTTGAGAGAGGTGCTTTCAGCAAAGTACCTTGTGATAAAGACCAGCTTTGAGGGCGTTGGTGATGACTTATTTCGTACTGAGACAGAACTCTGTGAAAATATTTTTAAGCTTTGGGCAGATTCTGTAAAATTTACTGACAAGGAAACATATCAACTTTTATTAAAGTACAATACATCGAAAAGTTTTAGAGAACTTTCAGAGGCTATTACAGAGTTTGTATTAGAATCAGGGAGACAGGTTGTTCTGCTTATAGATGAAGTAGATAAGAGTAGCAATAGCAGAACGTTCTTACAGCTCCTTGGTCTGCTTAGAAATAAGTACCTGTCAGCAAGTGCAGGGGATGATATTACATTCCAAAGTGTTATATTGGCGGGAGTACACGATGTAAGAACATTAAAATTAGCAATACAGGCTGAGAGTGAAACACAGTTCAATAGCCCATGGAACAAATTCATATGTTTACAAGTGGATATCCTTATTTGGTAAGTGATATTTGTAAAACTGTTGATGAGAAACTGGGTGCTGTTTGGACAGAAGAAAGTATTTATATGGCGGTTAAATCTATACTGAGCGAAAAGACTACTTTATTTGAAGATGTGATTAAGAATATTGAAAACAATGAAGAAATTAAAACGATAGCCAATGAATTACTTCTTTCTTGCCTACTTGAAACCTATATTAAATGGAAAAGGATTTTACTTTGTAGAACCACAGACAAGAGAGAATCAGCGTCTTGATGTAGTTGTTATATACAATAATCATAAATATGTTGTAGAATTGAAAATCTGGAATGGTGAGAAGTACCATGAAAAAGGTAGAGAGCAGTTAGCAAATACTATCCGTTAAAACAACATAGATGCTATTATCTTTATGCTCTATATACCCACTTTTCATTTGCGTTTCCAACCATTTGAGTTCAGAGCTATCCGTAATAATAAATGGTCTGGTATGTATGCTCCCATCTTCTTCGATATAGCCATTGTTCTCAATAAATATTTTGCATGTATTTCCTCTATAGTCCAATCCTTCAAGGATATACCTGGCAGAAAGCGTAGTCCTTTTTCCGATACTTTGAATCTGCGTATCAACACCACCATCAAGAACATGACCTTTAAAATATTCATTATCACATTCGCCAGAGAACAGTATAATTTTTGCGGTTTGTGAACCATTCGTTGTTTCAAAGCACTCGTTTATTCGTATTTTAATTACAAAAGTCTTCATAGACATCCTTTCTGTAAATGTACACAATGTATTACTGATATCGTTATTGGTTTGTATGTTCTTTTAAGTAAGTTAAAACCTCTTGCATTGCAGTTATACCACCAGATTGAGAAAAACCGTGACCTTCACCTGGAAGTGTTATTAATGTAGCATTTTCATAGGTTACAACTGCTTTTTGGGAGTAATCAATAGAAACAACATTGTCCTTATCGCCATGTATAATCAAGATATCTTTATCAAAAGAACCGATATGATCAAATACATAGTAGTCATGTATGGCTGTAAAGAAGTTCTTTCCAAGGTTTAGTCCCCAGAAATTTAATGTATCTGGTATATCCTCAGTGGTAGGATAGGTATTTCGCCAATCATCAGGAATGCATAGGGCAGGATAATATAAAACCATTCCTTTTACTTTATCTGCAATTTGTTCGGCTACTAAGGTAGTAACAAGCCCACCTTGGCTACCACCAAATAAGAAAAGCTGTTCCTTGTCAACATCGTCCATTGCAGATAGATAATCAAATACTGCCAATAAATCAGATGTTTCTGTAAAAATAGTCATATCGGTAGAGCTCCCACTGCTTTTGGAATTGTTTGAACCACCACAGAAATCAAAGGCATATGCGATATAACCATGTTCCGCATAGTACTTGCATTCCTTTGCAAAATCATTGTGTGTTCCATTATAACCGTGACTCAAGATGATGGCAGGGTGTGTTCCGTTCTGAGTAGGAATATATAGTTTCCCGTAAATCGAATGTTCACCATTAGGAATTGTTAATTCATTGATAGTTATTTCAGTAGTATTCATTGTCTCATCTTCCTTCTCATTAATTTCGTTTTTCGCATTACAACCAATTGCGAGAATGAGGATACCAAATGCTAAAATCATTAATCTACATTTTTTCATAGTAAAACCATACCTTTTTAATTTATGAAATCTAGTAGCATGTTAGAAAACTAACTTACTATTAAATTACTACAACATATAGGATTTGTCAAACATAAACTTGACTAATTTAGAATGCTAATATATGATAATACTAAAGTGTGGGTAATAATGTAGAGTGATTACGAAGCTAATATCGGGACATGTTTGAAAATTTATTGCCTTGCTTGGCATTCCCTAGTACAAGCTATTTTCAGATATATCTTAGTTGAATGTAAATTTAAAAATAGGTTGAATTTCATTGCAATAAATAGCACGAGCAGGAGAGAGGAAAAGGAAAAATGGACAAATTTCATCATTATTTATTACGCGTGTATAATATACATAAAAAGATAAATTTCAAAAACTTTAACGATATGGACTTGTCACAAGGGCAGCCAAAAGTGTTAGAGCTTCTTTTATATAACAATGGTTGTTCGCAAAAGGATTTAGCAAAGGCATGTGAACTTCAACCAGCCACGATGTCGGTTTTGCTAAAGAAAATGCAAAAGGATAATCTAATTCATAGAGTTCCTGAGACATTAAGTAATGGGACACATATTGTCCGGATTTTTTTGACGCAGGGTGGAAAAGAGTTAGCAACAAAAGTTTTAGAAAGCGTGTCTATTGTGGAGGAACAGTGTTTCAGAGGTTTTTCAGATAAGGAAAAAGAGGAATGTTTGCTGTATATGGAGCGGATATATGAGAATTTACAGAGGTAAAATAATGGTATGAAGGAAAGTTTCGCTCTCGTGGCTTTTTTCTACCGTTCCTTTTGCTTGAGGGATATTGGTAGTCTTTATATCATATCAACGTAGAATTGTTTTGAAAAAATATAAAAAACACTTGACATAACATATTATCTATGTTAAGCTATAGAAAGTATTTTTAATTAGGTCTTGATTTTGCATAAAGTATAAATCATTATTTTATTAATGAATTATATTATATGTATCTTTAATTTGTAGAAAATCTCCTATGAATTAAAAGCGCTCCATATTGGAGGCGTACTGGATTAAGAAGAATATGCATCTTATAGTTGCTGTATTCTTTAAGTAAAAATATATAATAATATTAGGAGGTATCTTTCAATGAATAAAGGTACAGTAAAATGGTTTAACGCTCAAAAAGGATTTGGATTTATTAGTGATGAAAATGGTGAAGATGTATTCGTTCACTTTTCAGGATTAGCAATGGACGGATTCAAAACTTTAGAAGACGGACAAAAAGTTACATTCGAAACAACTCAAGGACAACGTGGTCTTCAAGCTGTTAACGTTTGTATCGCTTAATAAAAAAATAAGAAATTAGTTTTTTATAAATCGAAATAATGAAATAGTGTCAAGAAAGTATTGGTTATGTACCTGCTTTCTTGGCACTATTTTTTTGTTTGAAAAACAATTGTGTTGTTAATATGTTGGTTCAAATTGTAAAACAAGCTTGTTTGTAGTAAACTTATATATAGACAAACGGATGGTGCGGATATAAAGATTGTCCGCACGCAAATTTATTCCTGTGCTTTAATGTGGTTACTGTTTGCGCAACATGTTTACAGTAACGCAAGACTTGCAGGCGATAAGAAAGGCATGATTATAATGAAAGTAACGAGTGACATGATTCATAAAGAATTACGATTAAACGGAACGTTAATGAGAACATTTTTGAGTAAATCAAGCGAGAAAAAATTTAAGAAGATGCAAAAATTAGTTCGTAAAGTTATCGTAGGATATAAAAGCAAACGTATAAGGTGTGAAGAAGTGACAATAGAAAAGACAGATGGAAGTGAACTTAGACTATGTATCTACAGCCCTCTTTCAGAAGTAAGAAATGTACCAGGTTTCTTATGGATTCATGGTGGCGGGTATGCGATTGGTGCTCCAGAAATGGATATTCCCTATGCTGAAAAATTCATTAACGCAAAAAAATGTGTGATTGTTGCGCCAGATTATACACTCTCAACAGAAAAACCATATCCAGCTGCACTTGAGGATTGTTACGAAGCCCTCTTGTGGATGAAAGAAAATGCAGAGACACTTGGAATTCGTGATGACCAACTATTTGTTGGTGGAGAGAGTGCAGGTGGTGGATTAACTGCGGCGTTAACGTTATATGCGAGGGATAAAGGCGAAGTCAATATTGCATTTCAAATACCACTTTATCCAATGATTGATGATCGTATGAAGACAGATTCAATGCAAGATAATGATGCTCCCATTTGGAACTACAATAGTAATTCGGTAGCATGGAAAATGTATTTGGGAGATTTGTATGAAACAAAGCAAGTGCCCAAATATGCAGCAGCAGCGAGGGAAACGGATTACTCCAATTTACCACCAACGTATACATTTGTTGGTGATATTGAGCCGTTTTATGATGAAACACTTATCTATATAGATAATCTGAAACAAGCGGGAGTTCCTGCAGATGTAACGGTATATAAGGGCTGTTATCATGGCTTTGATGCAGTAAGCAGAAGAGCGGAAATAAGTAAAACAGCAAATGAAAAATTGGTACAGGAATATGTCTATGCGGTAGAGAGTTATTTCGCAAAACAAAAGTAGAAATGAAGGGAGAGTGACTTGAATGACGAAGTTTAGATTCCTTATATTTATCTTTTGGCTGTACTCTATGTTTACGGATTATACGAGTGTGCCATATCATTTTAAAGAAGAAGCTGTAAAAAAAGAAGTTGAGAGGTTTTTGGAAAAAACAGAAGAGGAGTTTACGAAGCAAGATATTGAGAAGCTTTCTGAGTGTAAATATTTTGTTGTTGATGATTCAATAGATACATTAGAAGATATCGAAGCGTTATTTCCAAATGCTCGATATTTGATGCTTACTTTTGAGGGTGCGTTATCAAATGAGAACTGTGTTAGTTTGGAAAATAACACTTCGTTAAGGGCACTTTCAATATCAGCACAACATGTTGATGATTTGGAGTTGGGAAAAAATCTGGCGTTTTTTGAGATTTCTTATCCAGAAGAGGAATGTTTGACTGATAAGAATAATATAGCAGCTTTTTCGGTATTAGGTAAAGAGTTTGTTGAAGAGAATATTAAGGGAAAACCATTACAGCTTATACGTCTTGTAGATGGAGATTACATTTATGAAGTGGTTGCTACAGATGAGTGGGATGAAGAATTTAGGATAATACAAGAGAGAAAACTTTTTATTTCAAAGAAAGACGGAGAACGCATTGTATATGAGACTGTTTTAGATGCAACTGATGCCGTGGGTGATTATTCAAAGAATCGAATCCGTTTAGTGGATGTAAATTTTGATGGAAAACAGGATATTTTAATAGAAAAAGGACATTTTGGAGCGCAAGGATTAGTTACATTTACTTGTTTTATGAATAATGATGGAACATATGAACAAGGCGGAGGTTTTGGAGGCATATCCAATTCAGCGATTGATAATGAGAATAAAAAGGTATTAAGTGTATGGCGTAATTGGGCAGCTTCCCATAGTTGGGCAATGTATTCGTATGAAGATGGCGAGTACAGTATGACAGATTGTCTAACAGAAGAGTTAATCTATGTAGATGGAGAAGATGGGTCAGACGAAGCGAAGGAAGAGTATTGGGAATATACAATTGAAAAATGTATCGATGGTGAGATGCAGGTAGTAGAAGTTTTCTCGGAAAAAGATTATACGTATGAGGAAATCGAAGCGAAAATTTATGCAGAAGATAGTTACTGGGGACTTCGATCGGATAAGTGGAATACGCTGTTTAATAGCGGGAAAATGGTGGATTTTAGCATCTATGGAAGCGGAGATGTGAATGAAACGTTGTTAAGGATTATTGGTGAGGAGTAGTAAGGTAATGTAGTGAAAAAAGCATAGTGATTGCTGAGAGCAAAAGCTATGCTTTTTCTTATACGATCGAATAGAATGATTGTTAACTGAAAATAAAATATGGTTGACAATTCGCGCGAATAGATATATAGTAATTACAGAGAATTAATAATAGATTTATGAAAAATACTTAGAGTAATACCATAGACATCACTTATTATCAAAATGCAAAGCGAGGAAAACAATGAAAGAAAAACTAACCACTCAAGATTTATGCTTATCTGCAATATTCACGGTACTAACTGCCGTTTGTGCGCAAATCGCAATCCCATTACCAATTTCACCAGTTCCTATTTCGTTTGGAATGGTTGGTGTCTATACAGCAGCCATTTTTCTAAAACCAAAGTGCGCCGTTATATCACAAGTGTGTTATCTCCTACTTGGAGCGGTAGGAATGCCTGTGTTTGGTGGTTTTCGAGGAGGTGTAGGGGCTTTGATTGGCCCGACAGGAGGATATTTGCTAGTGTATCCGATTATCGTAGCAATAATAGCATGTACATTAAACGGAAGACGAGCCTTGCTAGCGGAACGTAAGCAACGCCAAGTGGTAATAAAAGGTGGGGTATCGATTTGTATTGCGCATCTTGTATTATATGTAAGCGGAACAGCTTGGCTAAGTGCTACCACAGGAAATACATTTATTCAGGGATTGTCATTGGCAGTTTTTCCATATGTCCCAATGGATATCGTAAAAATCGTATTTTGTATCCTTGTAATCATACCGTTACGTAAGCGTTTTATGAAGATGGGATTATTAAATGTATCTGTGAAAGCCACAAACATGGAGGGAAGAAAAAAATGATATCACTATTGGAACAAGTATTGCATGGGCATAGGCTGAAGGAAGAAGAGGCACGCTTATTGATGAACGCAGAGTATACCCCTCTTGATGAACTTGTGGAGACAGCAAAAATGATAACAAGGAACTATTATGGCAACAATCTTGAGCTGTGTGCAATTCGTGCAGCCAGAGTTGGTCGATGCAGTGGAGATTGTGCCTATTGTTCGCAATCGACGTATAACAAGAGCGATGTTACGTTTTCCCAAGTGCAAGACATGAACGTAGACGAACTTGTAGAGCAAGTGTTGGAATTACAAAAATGCGGAGTGTCACGTTATAGTTTGGTTACCAGTGGGGAACTGTTAAGTGATTCGGAGTTTGAACAGATTATTGCTATCTATAAACGATTACATAGGGAAACGAATATGAATTTATGTGCATCACTTGGAAGTCTTAATAAAGAAAGGGCACAGCGATTAGTTGAGGTTGGAGTTATACGTTATCATCATAATATTGAAACAGCACGTAGTTTCTTTCCATCGATTTGCTCTACACACAGCTATGAGGACAAACTAAGTACAATTCGGATTGCAAAAGAGGTAGGATTGGAAGTCTGCTGTGGAGGCATTATCTCAATGGGAGAAACAGCGGAGCAAAGAGTGGAAATGGCATGTGCACTACGAGAGCTAGATATAGATTGTGTGCCGATAAATATATTAAATCCCATTAAGGGTACTCGTTTGGAAACACAGCAACTATTAAGTGTGAACGACATTCTGAGAACAATTGCAGTTTTTCGCTTGATACTGCCACACAAGACATTACGTTTTGCAGGTGGACGGCAGAATGCAATGAAAGAGGAGGAATATGCAGGATATGAAGCAGGGATCAATGCGTTAATGGTTGGAAATTTCCTTACGACAGATGGAAAAGATATGAACTATGAAATAGAGAAACTAGTAGGATTAGGCTACTCTATAGAGTCAATATAAAAAAATGATGGTATTATAGATTAGTTATTGTTCATAAATCAGTTCATATAAGGTTCATATAGCAATGATATTTTGTATGTATCAAAGAAAAGGAGGACTACAAAATGTCAAAGCTATATCTTGAAAAAATAAATAAATCCTATCGAATTGGTGAAACTGTTCATGCAGTGAAAGGCATAAGTCTATCATTTGATGAATGTGGGCTTGTTTCGATAATTGGGCCTTCTGGATGTGGAAAAACAACATTGCTCAATATCATTGGAGGGCTTGATCGCTATGACGAAGGAAATCTCTCCGTTGATGGTAACTCGACAAAAGAGTATAGTGATGCGGATTGGGATGCCTATCGTAGCAGTTGTATTGGTTTTGTATTTCAAAACTACAATCTTATTCCTCATCTATCTGTCTTGCAAAATGTTGAACTAGCCATGTCGTTTTCGGGTGTTGGAGTGGAAGAGAAAAAAAGAAAGGCAGAAGAGGCACTTCGCAAAGTCGGACTTGAAAGTATGATGGAGAAAAGGCCGAATCAGCTTTCAGGAGGGCAGGCGCAACGTGTTGCGATTGCAAGAGCATTAGTAAATGATCCTGATATTATCCTTGCCGATGAACCAACTGGTGCACTTGATAGTGGAACAGGGCTTCGTGTAATGGAGATTCTCAAGGAGATTTCTAAAACAAAACTGGTAATAATGGTCACGCACAACATTGACCTAGCAAAGGATTACAGTACGCGAATGATTGAACTGCTTGATGGAGAAGTAGTGGCAGATGATTGCCTAGTGGAAGATAAAAGTACGTTGGATAAAAGAAAGAGCAGCAAGAAACTCGAAAGCAAAAAATGTTTTATGTCACCACTTGTTGCGTTCACGCTCTCATTTCAAAATATTCTTATGAAAAAGAGCCGTACATTTTTTACTGCGTTGGCAGGTGGGATTGGTATCATAGGTGTTGCTCTTGTATTGGCACTCTCAGGTGGTCTGTCTTCCTATATGGGAGGTATGCAAAGTGATGCGCTATCGGGCTATCCTATAACAATTACCACAGAATTAGAGAATGCACCGAACGGTACAAAGCCAGATTATGTGCGTTATCCAGATGCTGACGTGCTTTATAAGGATGATGAGAGTGAATACACCACGCCACATACCAATGTGCTGACGCAAGAATATCTTGATTATATTGCAGATATTGAAAATGTATTGCCAGGCTCAGCAAATGCAATCGCCTATTCACGAGGTATCCGACTTAATCTAATCAATCTTGTGCCAGAAAAAAGGGTAGTAGATAATCAGTTTATCACCAGTAATGTTGATAAAGAAGTAGGTGTTATGGGCATGGGTAGTACCTATATGCAGGTTATGCCAGAGCATACTGATTTTTTGATGGCACAATATGACTTAATCGGTGAAGAAAGTCGTTTGCCAAGTAAGGAGAATGAAGTCTTGCTTGTTGTTGATGAGTATAATCAAATGGATGTGGATTTTTTCAATAAACTAGGTATCAGTAATAGTATCAATGAATATAAATTGACTGATTTTGTAGGTAGTGCTATTGCAAAAGTCATTCCCAATGATGAGTTTTTTACTGAAAAAGATGGACTGTATCCTATACCTGATACGAAAGATTATGATCGTCTTGCCGAAAGTTCAGATGGAATATATCTTACTGTTGTAGGTATCTTACGTCCAAAAGCAAATGCTGCAGGAAATTATTTTAATGAGGGTGTTGTTTGTACGACAGCATTGACCAAGTGGGTGCAGAGCCAAGCGGAAACTTCAAAAGTAGCATTGGAGCAAGCAGCGGTCGACTATGACATACACACGGGTCAACCATTTGAAGATGATGAGGCAAGAGCGAAGCAGATGCGAAGGATTGGTGTTGATCCAATGCCTACAAGTATTGATATCTATTCTGTTAACTTTAATGCGAATGACATGATTATGCTGTACCTTGATGTATGGAATGCGGGAAAAACAGAAAATGAGCAAGTTGTTTACACAAACAATGCGACAACGTTAACTAGTGTTACAGGATCGTTAATATCCTCCGTATACTATGCGCTGATAATATTTGCATGTATATCACTAGCAGTATCGGGGTTGATGATTGCTATAATTACGTATGTGTCAGTAGTGGAACGTACAAAAGAGATTGGAATTCTTCGTAGTATTGGTGCTCGAAAGAGGGACATAACAAATGTATTTGAAGCGGAAGCACTGATTATTGGCTTTATTGCAGGTGCTATCGGAATCTTTATTTCAGCAGTACTCATTATACCAATTAATGCGATTATATTACAGACCGCAGGCGTAGCGAATATAGCTAGTCTTGGTCCTGTACAGATCATTCTATTATTGCTTGGAAGTATGACTTTGACATTAGTGGCAGGTTTCATTCCAGCGAGATTAGCCGCAAAGAAAGACCCAGTTACAGCGTTAAGAACACTTGAGTGATTTGAATTATGTGCTAATTTATAGTATGATACAAGGGTAAAAGGTCATACGTTTCATGCCTGCATGAAAAAGTGTGACTTTGAGACCCGCAAAACATGAGAAAGTAGCTCGAATAGAGAGGATTTCGAATATTTTAGGATTGCAAGAGCATTTTTAACATGCCTTAGCAACTTCGGTAAAAGACTGAAAGGCAAGGTGATAACATGTTCAATATTTTAGTAGTGGATGATAACGATAACATTAGAAACCTTATTGCTGAACGATTACATGGAGAAGGGTATCAGCCATTTCAAGCAGTGGATGGCGAGAAGGCGCTTGATATAATGGATCATGAGCACATTGATTTAATGATTGCAGATATTATGATGCCGATTATGGATGGGTATGAACTGACGGCAGAACTGCGTGGTTCGAACTACAACTTACCAATTCTTATGGTTACGGCGAAGGAACATATTGAGGATAAACGCAAGGGATTCTTGGCAGGTACAGATGATTACATGGTTAAACCGATTGATTTTGATGAAATGATGCTTCGGGTCGAAGCACTTTTGCGACGAGCGAAAATCAACAGTGAGAAAAAGCTTACTGTTGGCGATGTTGTTCTTGATTATGACACATTAATTGTTAAAGTTGGAACAGAGGAAATGCTACTTCCACAAAAAGAGTTTCAACTTCTATTCAAGCTACTTAGCTATTCCCAAAAGATATTTACCAGGCGTGATTTGATGGATGAGATTTGGGGAATGGACTCGGAAACAGATGATAGAACTGTTGATGTGCATATCAAGCGACTTCGAGATAAATTTGATCACTTACCACAGTTTAAAATTGTTACAATCAGAAACCTTGGATATAAGGCGGAACGAAACATATGAAAAAAAGAAGATTGCTATTTAAGTCTCTTTATACAAAGCTATTGGCTATATTTCTTGGTGCGTGGTGGGGGTTAAATCTGATGATTATAGCTGTCATGGTGCATGTTATTACATTAGATCGACTCCGTACTCTTTACCCAGTCGTCAAAGAAGTTGGAGGGACATTCTATAATTTTATCTTATATACAAGCATTGCTTTTGCAGCAAGCCTTTGTATAGGAACAGTCTTGATTATCTTCGTAGTGCGTGGCATTGTAAAACCTATTCGCACGATTGCCGATGCGACGGGGAAGATTGCAAGTGGGGATTTTGATGTGATTGTTGATGTGAAACGCACGGACGAACTTGGACAGCTTGCCCAGAACTTTAATATTATGACACAGGAACTCAAAAGTATTGATGCGCAGAGGAATAGCTTTGTTTCTAGCGTATCCCATGAGTTTAGGACACCAATAACCTCAATAAAGGGATATGCGGAACTTCTACGTGATGATGTGGTTCATATAAATGAATTGACGGATGAAAAAAGACTACAATACTGTAACATTATCACAGGTGAAAGTGTACGATTGATTGCGCTTTCCAGTGATTTGCTACGGTTGTCTGAACTAGATAGTCGCATTATACGTGAACGTGCCACTACATTTTCATTGGATGAGCAACTCCGAAAAACAATCCTTTTGCTCGAACCTCTTTGGACGAAAAAGGAGATTGAGTTTGATATCGAATTAGCAGAAGTAGATTACTTTGGAGACAAAGATCTATTAGGTCAAGTGTGGATTAACCTCATACAAAATGCAATTAAATTTTCGATGGATGGCGGTAGCATTGCCATTCGTTTACGAAAGAAAGCTATAAAAATAGTTGTAGAGATTGAGGATTATGGTATTGGCATTTCACAAGCTGATAAAGAGCAGATTTTTGAATCATTTTATAAAGTCAGCCGTTCACGTTCAAATGAAGGTAATGGATTAGGTCTTGCAATTGTGAAACGAATTATTGACGTTGTGCAGGGAAGTATTCGTGTAGAAAGTGAACTTGGAAGAGGAACGAAATTTATTGTTGAGTTGCATTACTAGGGTGCGTTTAAAAATTGCTACCACATCTATGATTTTTCAATAATAGGCGTGGTAGCACAAAAAAACTAGAGTTTAATTAATCCCCAATCGGATTTTCAATAAGAGTAGCAGCAATAAACTCATGAAAATGATTATCAACAACTCGTGTTTGGGAATCAATAAAGTGGACATGGCGAGTATCATCACCTTTGCCAACTCTAACATTAAGCCCTGTTTTCACACAAATTGGATGAAAATGATCTTCATAAAAGTCGGTTTTCGTTTCAAATTTATGAATATGTCCTCCAGGAACGAATATAACTTCACCTGTAACACCTGCAAAACGATGATTATGTGGATCTTCATCAAGTTCTGCAAGACGTACACTCCCTAGTACTTCATGGACATGAGTTTGTTCTTTTTCACATCTTTGTCTTTCTCGGTAATCTCTATCTTCATGGAAACAATCAACGCTCATTTTATCATGGCTCCCTTATAAATATTATATAGAAGATGTTTAATATGCAGCTTTTGATAAATAGCTACAGCATTCTACATATTTATTCTATGAATATTTATTAGAGATGTGCATACCTACCTTTCCGATATTCATAAGGCGTCACCCCAAAGTAACGTTTAAATTCTTTGTCAAAAGAACTGCGCTGACAATATCCTATACAAAGAGCTATTTCATTAATTGTCTGAGAGGGACTACGAAGTAGCTTTTTTTGTGGTGAGGATTATAATGCAGAAAGAGAGATACATTTGCTTCAAGTAAGATAGAGACATATCAGACTCTTATGTCCTTCTTTGGCTATCAGTATATGGAGATAACAACTACGGCAGACGTCACAATATACGAGGTGAAAGCAAGGGCGGTAACATCGCTAAGTAAGCAAACAGGTGAAATTAATACGAATAACAAGAATGTAAATAGATTGTTTCGGAATGCATTATACGGACAGGTAAGTAATTATTTTACAATGATAACGGATTGTCCACAGCGAGATGAGAGAAAAGCGTGGACAGGTGATGTATCACTTATAAATGATAATTGGGATGCAATGAATAAATATATGAATTATCAGAAAGAATATGAAAGAAAGGCTTATATTGCACGGAATCAAGATACAACGGGATATGGTGATGTAGCATACGACATTCTTCTGAATAATGAATGCTCTTCATGGTTACATGAAGTTAAGGCAGGAGCAACGACGATTTGGGAACGTTGGAATTCCTATAATGCAGAAGAGTGATTTGGTGATTGCGAAATGAATTCATTTAATCATTTTTCCTGTGGTGCTATTGTGGAATGGCTGTATAGACAAAGGCGCAGAATACAATGAGGAAGAGCGTATTAATCATGTAAGAGGGAAATACGAATCCTATTATGGAACAATTATTTCAGAGTGGACTGCTGATAATGGTAAAATGTGTTCCTATCATACAGAGATCCCGGCAAATACTTCCGCAATATTGTATTTGCCAGTGGAGGAAATGGAAGTAAGTTGTCCTGATGTAGTAAAATTCATGGGTATCACCAAGCACAAAAGAGAAACGGTGCTTCAATTTAATCTTGTATCAGGAGCATATGATTTTATTGTGATAGATGGGAGTTTGAAAGTGGTTATAAGTGACGATTATAATTAAAAAGTAATATTTTCTGAAAGATGATAAATATTATCGTTGTTGCGTGATTAAAATTGACAAAAAACCAATATTGTGTTTAAATTATAAGTGGGTGTATTTGTTACAAGAAATTGGTTAGGAAACCACATAGTAACAATACAAGTTTCAACTAAATGTATTTGATTTCATTAAACGAAAACGGAGGATTTACTTATGAGATTAGACGGAAAAGTAGCAATTGTTACAGGTGCGACTTCAGGAATGGGACGTTCTACAGCATATCTTTTTGCAAAAGAAGGGGCAAAAGTAGTTGTTGTTGGTAGAAACGAAGCCAGAGCTAAAGAAGTAGTAGATAACATCAAAAAAGATGGTGGCGAAGCCATTTATCTAATTATAGATATGACTAATTTAGATGAAGTGAAGACAATCGTTCCAAAGACTGTTGAAGCTTATGGCACAGTGGATGTATTATTTAATAATGCAGGAATGCTTAGCTTAATTCCAATTACAGAAATGACAATGGAAGAATGGACAAGAGTATTCAATGTAAATGTAACTTCTGCAATGCTTTTAGCACAAGAAGTAGCACCATATATGAAAAAACAAGGGAAAGGTTCTATTATCAACACTTCATCAGTAGCTGGATATGCTGCACATTTCGGACCAGTTGCCTATAGTACTTCAAAACATGCAATGGAAGGTCTCAACAAAGCATTAGCGAATGAGTTAGGACCAGAAATTCGTGTTAACGCAATTGCACCAGGAGCAATTGTTACAGCGATGTTAGATAGTGTTGGTGGCGAAGCTGGTGTAGAATATATGGTTACAGGAGCACCACTGAAACGTGCTGGAAAAGGTGAAGAAATCGCAACCGTAGCGTTGTTCTTTGCAACAGATGATTCCTCATTTGTTACTGGACAAAGTTTACGTGTAGATGGTGGATATGAAGTTTAATCGGTAAGAATATTAATTAATAAGTTTTTTTAATAGGGCATGATTCGAGTTGATGAATCATGCCCTATTTGTACATGTTTGAAAATGTTAAAATAATTATTGATAAAAGTGGGAATTAACAATATAATGGGAAAAGGATATCAATGTAAAAAACGAAATGATTCTGTCGAATATTACCTTGTAAGAATAGAAGGGGATTTATGAACACATTAAAGAACACAGATAACAGATTAGCTGATTTGCATATTCATTCATTTTATTCAGATGGGACGATGTCTCCAATGGAAATTTTGCGGGAATCAATGGCAAAAGGGGTTGGTTGTGTAGCGATAACAGACCACAATGAAATTAAGGGTTCCATAGAAATGCAAGAATTATGTAACGGTACTAGCATGATTAATATTCCTGGTGTGGAATTGGATATTATAGAAGATGGGATAAATTTTCATATACTTGGATTTGATTTGGACTTTACAAATACAGAATTCTTAAAATTGCTCGAAAGAAATAAGGAATTACTAGAAGACGTAAATATTAAGTTAATTCAAAAGATGGAACAAAATTCGGAAGATGTTTCATTAAAGGAATACAATCAATTTAATTATGAAAGAAGCAAGGGCGGTTGGAAAGCGTTACATTATTTTATGTACAAGGGACTAACAAGTACTTTACAAGAAGGATTTAACATATATCAAAATTATAATCACTCGTATACTTGCGTTGATTTCCCAACATTAAGTGAGATAACAAAGGTGATACATTTGGCAGGTGGAAAAGCAGTATTAGCACACCCTGGAAGAGTAATAAAATATAAGGATTTAGTTGAGTTTGAATTAGAAATCAGATTGTTATTAACGAAGGAATTAGATGGAATAGAATGCTACTATCCATCACACTCTAAAGAAGTAACAGATATTTGCCTGAAAATATGTAAGGAAAAGAATTTAATCATAACAGGTGGTTCGGATTGCCATGGTGAATTTGAAGATACTACAATAGGTGAAAATAAAATACAAATAAGAGATCTCGTTATAATGAGAAAATAACGAAAGAAGTGAATTGAATGAAAACGTATAATATAATGAACTATCTTGATGAGGAATTGGTTGCATCAATGAGAAAACATCCAGGGATATTTATAGGTGGTAAAAATTATAAAAGGGTAGAATTTATACTTTCTAATATACTCAAAATTGTGCTACACAACAATAATGAACCAGTTAATATAGAATGGATTATAGAGGATGAGAAGACTTGCCAGTTGAATATTGTTGGTGGAAATATGGCTTGTTTAAAAGAAAAATTGGAGAATTATATAAGGATAGAAGAACTGCCAAAAACGAGTAAATATTTATATTATATGTACCTCATATATTTATCTCAAGTTGATATGACATTTATCTATAATCATAAATGCATAAGTATAAAAAAGAAGCCAGATATACTTGTGTATGATTGTGAAAGTACATCAGAAGAAAATAAATGTAGTATGAAGTTCACTTTGGATAGTGAAATATTTAGTAAGAAGACGCTTCTATATAAACCACTTAGTGAGTATGTCCAAATGTATGCTTATCAATATCCAAAGTTGACAATAGTTAGTAAGGATGAGAGAGCGTTGAAACAGGAAAATACATATCATTATCCGAATGGTTTGCAAGATAAATTGGATTATTTTAAGTTTTTGAAAAACGGGGAAAGTGAACCGCTATGGGAAGTTAGACATAATTGTATCATAGAAGGATTTGCGATTCATCTATGTTTTTGTATTGAAGAACATGTATATATATCCCCTTCGGATACTGTTATCTATGCAGAAGACGATTTAGTTCTATATGAGGATTGTACGATAAAACATGCGGTTATAAAGGCAATGAAGCAGAGTATGGAAGATTTTTCGAAGAAACATAATCTTGAATTAGCATTTAAAGAAGAACAGTTAAGCTATTTGACGGATTTTGTTGCAAGTATTCATGGAAATGGATTAGAATACGGTGGAAGTTTTAAAACAAATCTTAATATGCCAACACTAAAAGCAAAGTTAGTAAAACATATGAAATCGTATTTTGATGAATTATTTTCAAGTGATGATAAATATATGGAATTGCTAAATAAGATTGGTTTTAAGAAAGGGAATACCTTGTTTTTAGATGCGGTGTTTTCTTCTGATGATATGAATTAGATGGTAAGCCAAAGGAAGTGATTTATTTTATAAGCACAGAGAAATGGCTTGAAAAACGAGGTTGTGGTGAGGATTATTCTTTTGAATATGACAAGCAAAACATCAAAAAACCAATGACTTGGTAAGAATCATTGGTTTTTTTGATGTTTTCTATATTTTGATCCACAAGAGGAACAATATTTTCCATCTAAAGGGATATCAGAAAAGCAGTAACTACATTTTTGGGTTGGCACTGCATCATCAAGTTTGCTAGCGTGTTCTCTTGCAGAATGAAGCGTGTTTTTAAACATTGCAAGAAGCGTGATGCCAATTACACCAAGTGCAATTGAAACGCCAAAAGCGAAAGAAAAGAAATCGAAAAAGATGGATAAAACCAATAAGGCAACTCCACTCACAGTAAGAAAAATTCCTATAGGCGTATTTTTATCAAGTCTGATAATTATTCTACCTTTGGTATTCTCTTTTAATAATTCAGATGCTTTACCACACATACAGCAATAGGCTGTATTGTCAGGCATTGTGTGTCCACAGTGTTTACAAATCATAGTCATACCTCGCTTATGTATTTTTGGTATTAAGCTAATAACTTTGAAATTACTTTACTGTTAGCTTAACATGGTGCTGTGTTTTTTACAATATTATTTCTAAAAGCTATCTATAATATATTTTGAATAATGTTACTGTTCAATCCCAAGCCGTGCACTATGTTGCAAGGCTATGGGCTAATACCGTAAAACAGTCAAGAATATCGAATAGGGTTCTCGCACCTGTTAAATCAAATGGGATATCTTGATGTTTCTGGTAGTATATAGTAGTATTGTGGTGTTAACATAATACGTAAATATCAAAGAAGTAAATGGGGAATGATATGATTAAAAAAAGAATAAAAATAATAGTGCTATCTATGTTAATGATAGCATCAGGCTGCAAGCATAGCAATAGGACGTTATTCTTACATGAAATGCCTGTCGGTGCTACTACTTGCCTTGACTATGTAACGCAAGTGGAGTTTCAAAATCCAGAATTAGAAGAAATCGTGAGAGACATTTTAGATAAACCAACTGGTATGATAATGAAATCAGACATATGGGATATTACGGAATTGAACATAAACTGTGTGAAAATCGATTCATTTGCTGAATTGGAGGATTTTAAAAATCTGAAGAAACTGGAGTTATGCTATACAAAAATTAGTAGTCTTGAAGGAATTGAAGTATTAACTAATTTGGAATCGCTTATCATTGAAAAGAATAACATAGAAGATATTCAGGAACTATCAAAATTAGCATCCTTAAAGGAATTGGATATTACAGGGAATAATATAGCAGACCTATCTCCGTTAGAAAACATAAACAATCTTGAAAGTTTGAGCATTGGAGACTGTGAAATGGAGTATGCAGATTTATCAGCGATAGAAAATTTGGTTAAACTCAAATATTTCTATGCATCTAATTGTGGAATCAGTAACATAGATGTACTACATAATATGAAAGAGCTTGCGTGTCTTTGTTTACCGAATAATAATATTACCGATATCAGTGTGTTGAAAACCTTAGAGAAATTAAATTATCTGAGTTTGGAATGGAATAAGATCTCAGATATTAGTCCTTTGGAAAATAGGAAGGAACTAGAATATCTGCGCGTATCAAACAATACTATCAGCGATATCAGTGTAGTGGAGAGTTTGGATAAGTTAGATTATTTGAATTTGGCAGGAAATCAGATAACAGAAATCAGTACTTTAGAAAATATGTGGAACATGCAAAAGATTGATTGGGAAAATGTAAATATAAAATACAATCCGATACCAGGAGGAATTCTTGAGAAGTATTATAGCCAAGAGGAATATGAGGAATCAACGGATACATATAGTGGTGATGTGCCAAAGCATACATTTGAGTTAGTATCCTTTTATTCCGAGGAAGATCATGATTACCATACGACAAAAATCACAATAAAGGATACTAAAAGCGGTAAGATTATTCAAGAGATTATACCAAATCATTATTCTAGTTCAGAGGAGATAGTAAGTGATAAATACTGGAAGTCGGGATTCGAAATTTTTGATATGAATTTTGATGGTTATGAAGATATCTGTATCTCTGATTATGAGACAGAAGATGAAGAGCAAATTAATATCTGTTGGGTATGGGATGAGGAAAAAGGACAATATGTCTATGACTATGTATTAAGTAGTATAGGCGCGTTTTGGATAGATTCCGATAATGAGCTTATTAATGTGTATGTTGGCGAATGGTTATGGGATCCAAAATATTATGAGAGAAATTACAAATTCATAGATGGTGTGTTGACCTTAATAAAGGAGATTCAATGGGGATATCTTGATGAGAAAGAACCGGAACAAGCATATAAAATCACATATGAATTAATAGACAATCAATGGGTTATGACAGCAAAAATAAAAATGGTAACGGAGAAATATGATGATGATTATTAGATAGAAGATTTTAATAAGCATACTTATATGTTAAATCGGGAGGTACGCATTATGATGTATATTACAAATACATTGATGGTGTATTGACCTTGATAAAAGAGGTACAATCAGGATTCCTAGACGAAGACGACCCAGAGCAAGGTTATGGAATCACCTATGAATTAATTAATGGTCAATGGGTCATGACAAGTAAGAAGAAAATCCTTATTGGTGGATAAATAGTTTTTTCTATACTTACCTGGAGTAATTCCCATATAAGATTTAAACTGGCGAATAAAATGTTCGGTATATTGATAGCCACACAGTTTTGCAATCTCGTCTAAAGGTTTGTTATTAGAGATTAATAGCTCGCATGCCCGTTGTAGCCTGCTTTGTATCACATCTTTCATACAAGTTGTTTCAAAAAAATGCGGATAGATAGAATGTAAATATCCCGTACTAATATTTAACTGCTTTGCCATCATCGGAAGTGTCCAGTTTTCATTCGGATAAGAATAGATTTGTTCACGCAGTTCTGTCAAAGCGTAGTAAAGGTCGGGATATTCATTCGTATTGCTTTCATCAGAAATCTTATCTAATAATGCGGTAGTTAGATTATGGATAATCAAGTTCCGATGAGAAGATGCACCATAATATTCCGTACATATAATATGAAAAAGGTCATAATAATCTTTCGTATTATGCAACGTGATTGGAGTACCAAAAGGAAAATGTTCTCCAAACAATGGGTGGTCGGAACGAATATGTGCCCAGTTGTCAATGTAAGAAGGTTCGATTGCGTGGTAGCGATGTCGTTGCCCTGGTTTGAAAACGACGGCAACATGAGGTGTGGTCGTATGCCAAGTGTCATTAATAAGAAATCTTGCCGATGTCTTTATCAATAATAATAAGTAGACAGGATGCCCTGTAGGACGGTCGATTGTAAATGTATTGTCATGTGTGGCATTCTCGCCGATTTTATCAATTGTTATCATGGAAAACCTCGTATGTTTTATAGAGTCCCAAAGTTATGATTTTTCGTGCAAGCATGAAACGTATTACTTTGGGGATTTTGGTGTTACAATATTAGAATATATCAATGTAAGGATAGTATAGTTCATTGAAAAAGAAGTGTCAATCATGTAATCTAAGAATATAATACAAGAGGTAAATAGTATTTATCAGCAAGAAATACATGAGTTGCAATACATTTTATGTAGCAGAAAGCCTAACACCTTTTTAAGTCGTATCATGTAATTACAATATATCAATTAGAGAATTATAATAACAAACGTAATTTACATGCATAATGGTAACAGGAAGAAGGAAGTAAGGACTAGTTGATTGGCAAGAAAGAACCGCTTGATAAAAAAGCATTGCTAAGAAAATGGATAAAGAAATTGTTGAAAAATTGATAAGATAAAGCGAGGTATGTCGATATGATAAGAACATTTTCGGTACACAATATCAGAACACAGCAAGAATTAACGGGAAGACTATGGGAGTTCTCTCCATGTCAAGGAGAACTTGTGGGAAAGAGATATCAAGTAGCAACACCAAGCTGTTGGGAAAGTTATCCCGATTTTACTGGATACAGAGGAGAAGGAATTTATAAAACTACATTTCATGCAGGTGGAAATATCCGATTGGAGTTTAAAGGAGTAAGCCATACTGCGACGGTTTATTTAGATGGGAAGGAAATTGTAAGTCATTACAATGCTTACACAATTTTTAGCACCGTTGTAAAAGAGGTAGAAGAAGGAAATCATGTATTAGAAATAAAAGCAGACAATCGATTTAGTGAGGCAAGCGCACTTCATATTCCGAATGATTATATGGCATATGGTGGGGTAAGCAGACCTGTTGTATTAGAACAGATTTCGAATGTATACATACAGTGGATTCATGTTACACCTAGTTACAAAGATTCTTCATGGAACGCAAAGATTGAATTGAAATTAGAAAATATTGATGAGTTCGCAGATACATTTGATGCAAGAGTAAAAGTGGCAGGAAAAGAAGTCGTATGGAATGCCATTAAAATCGATGGACAAGCGGAAATGGTACTGGAAGGTGAAATAAATTTCACAGATGTTAAGACATGGACAATGGAAGAACCTGAATTGTATTATGTAACGGCAACCATTGAAAAAGACGGAGACGTAATCGATGATTATATTGACCGTTTTGGTTTCCGTGAAGTAGGTATAGAAGGAAAGAACATATTGTTGAATGGCAGGTCAATCCGATTAAAAGGAGTTTGCCGTCACGAAGATCATCCACAGTTTGCTTGTGCTTTGCCTTACTCAGCGATGGCAGCAGATTTGGATATTATCAAGCATCTTGGTGCAAATTCCGTTCGAACATCGCATTACCCAAATGATGAGATTTTCCTTGATTTGTGTGATGAACAGGGAATATTGATATGGGAAGAAAATCATGCAAGAGGACTAAGTTTGGAAGATATGAAAAATCCAAACTTTGAGCCACAGGCAGAACAAGTAATCCGAGAAATGATTCCACTCCATTACAACCATCCTTCCATCTATATCTGGGGAATTCTAAATGAATGTGCCAGTGACAGTGAATACGGAAAAGAGTGCTATGAGAAACAGCTTACATTAATCAAAGAACTTGATACTTCAAGACCACATTCCTTCGCAAGTTGTAAATTCAAAACAGATTTATGTTTTGGCTTGCCAGATGTTGTTTCGTATAACATCTATCCACTTTGGTACCATGATACAAAAGTGGAAGAGTACTTAGATGATTTATACCAGTGGGTTCAGAACGAAACAGACGGTGTTGGAAAACCATTTTTAATTACAGAGATTGGCGCAGGCGGTTTGTATGGATACCGCAATGCTTATAAGTCAAAATGGACAGAGGAATATCAAGCGGAGGCATTAGAAAAACAAATGACCGCTGTTTTAAATTATGCGGATTGTTGTGGTATCTATATATGGCAGTTCTGTGATATTCGTATAAGCGATGAGTGGTTCGGAGGACGTCCTCGTACAATGAATAATAAAGGAATCGTAGATGAATATAGACGTAGAAAGTTGTCTTATGATGTGGTAAAACAGATATTTGAGTCTTACGGAAATTATATGTAGATTTTTGTCTGATAATTAAGTAAACATGGGGGTAAAGATGCTGTGAAAATTTCATTAGAAAAGTGGAAAAAAGAAGATTATCATGTTTTTTTTAATGCTTCAAAAGATAATGCATTGAGGGAGAATATGAGTGACACTTTTCCTAAGACATTGGAAGAATGTAAAGAAATTGTTCATTTCTTTTCAACAAGTACAGATACTACAGAATACATTAGAGCAATCAAAGTTGATAATCAAATTGTAGGGTGCATTGCTGCCTTTTTTGAAGAAGATATGTATTGTAAAAATGCAGAAATATCTTATTGGCTGAGCGCTGAGTATAGAGGTAAGGGAATTATGTCACAAGTAATTGAAACATTTACACAGGCGTTATTTTCTGAATTTGATATACATAGAATTTGGGCTAGACCTTTTGAACGTAATAAGGCTTCGCAAGGAGTTTTGAAAAAGGTAGGATTTTCATATGAAGGATTACTAAAACAAAATGTTTTAAAAGATGGTTTGTTTTTAGATTCTGTTATTTATGCTTTCATAAAGCAATAGTTTGGGGTAATTATCATTTGTTCATAAGATAAATCGAATAGTTAAGATAAGCAGCAAATATACACCATAATAAATATGGAATTTGAAGATAGGCAGCAATAGGGCTAATTTGATAAAACTGAACTATCATGATAATAATTAGAATTATTAAAACGATAAGCCAAATAAAAGCAAGCAAGTACATAGAGAAATTGAAAAAAATAATGCTCCACCAAAAGTTGAAAAACAATTGTAATGCATAGAAAAAAAGAGCTTTTGATTTTTGCGGACTATCTGATGTGTAGATGATATACGAAGAAATCCCCATCAAGACATAAAGTATTGTCCAGACAATAGGAAAAAGAATCGATGGAGGGGCAAACGAAGGTGTATTTATTGTACTATAGGTATTCATACCTCCGCTGAAAAGAGCAGATAGAGCGCCAATCGCAATAGGAATAAGGATAGAGATAATTAAGCAACTTTTGTTTTTTATTTTCATCCTGTGAACCTCCATATGTTATAATAGAGTATATGCAGATTGGATAAAAAAAATAAGTGATTGTAAATGAAAAAACAAATGAAAAAAGTTTTTTGATACGACAGAATAGTAGAGAAGAAGAGGGGGAATTATTTATGAAGAAGCCAAAGATGATATTATTTGATTATGGACAGACCTTAATTAATGAAGGAAAGTTTGATGGAGTGAAAGGTACAGCAGAAGTTCTGAAGTATGCAAAGGTAAACAAGTATAATCGAACAGCAGAACAGGTGCAAGAGGTTGCTGATGCGATTAATAAAGAATTGGGTAGATTTGATCCAATGAGAAGACACCTTTTTCAAGTTGAAGTGCCAAATGATATGTTTACTGCGTATTTGTATGAATCGCAGGGGATTGAATTATCGATTCCATACAGTCAGGTGGATAACATATTTTGGGATGTTGCTTCGCCAGGAACTGCGACGGAGGGAATTGCTGAATTTTTGCAGTTTTTAAAGGAGCAGGGAATTCGAACTGGAGTTATTAGTAATATTTCGTTTGGCGGTAAGGCATTAACAGAGCGAATTAATCGGATAATACCAACGAATGAGTTTGAATTTATTATTGCCACAAGTGAATATATGTTTAGAAAACCGAACCATAGAATATTTGATTTCGCATTAGAAAAGGCGGGATTGCAAGCAGAGGATGTTTGGTACATAGGCGATCAATACGAATGTGATATTGTTGGTGCAAAAGGAGCAGGCTTATTTCCTGTATGGTATACAGGGGCGATTGATTTGCCTTATGTGGAAAAAGAAGATGTGTTTATGGTAAGTAAATGGGAAGAATTGAGGGATACACTTATATAGCAAGATTTGAGAAAATAATCTTTGCAGAGGAGTTGCTGTTTGTTGATAGCAACTCCTTTTGCAATGTTGTAGAAAACTTTCACAGACTCTCAGTATGACTCAATCTAACATCAAGTAATGTAGATA
>NZ_JAVBNS010000063.1:0-7302 GCF_031551385.1 Anaerosporobacter sp. | reverse complement strand
TCTTTTTTATTGTATTAACCAATTCGAAAATAACTCTTTTTTCAAATCCACTACAATCCTCCATCAAATCAATAATTTCAGAATAATACTCTGATCTTTTTTCAACCTGATTACCAATCAATAAATCATCCAGACTTATTTTTAAAGACTGGGATATACTAATCAATGATTGTAAACTGGCTTGTTTTTTTGCTGTTTCAATTTGACTAAGATACTGTGGTGATAAATTAGCATACTCTGCAAGTTTTGCCTGTGTTAAATTATGTTGCTTTCTAACCTCCTTAACTCTCTTTCCAATAATTACAAAATTAACTGACATAAAATAACCTCCTTAAAAAATTATTTCTAATTATAACCTTGAAACGATGACCTAGATAGTAGGCTATTCTCTTCTTCGCCAACAAAAAATATTATTACATAGAATTATAGGCAATTCAGTGAAATACTAGCGAACCATTCTCCCCGTGAAGTACAAACTCTCATCAAAATGATGAAAGAAATGAAAACAGCTATACGAATTTTAAACTTGAAATATAATTAAAATACGAAAAAATACATTTGAAAATGGGCTACAGGTTTACATATCAACCTGTAGCCCATTTTGTTTTGAAATAATAATTAATATAATATCCCATATATAGAATTATAAAGGGATGGTTACAGATGAATGAAAACATAAAACACCTGAGTAGTGTTGCAACTCAGAAAGAAAAGATACGACAACGTTACAAAGGAATTGATATGGACGAACTTGATGTGATTCCAGCTATTCCACAAGAAAGTTTTTACGATGATCAACACGATAAGCGTGTTGCCGTTTACGCCAGAGTATCTACCGATTCTTCAAGACAAACTTCATCATATGAATTACAGAAAAATCATTATCAGGATGTAATACAACGTCATCCTGGTTGGCATCTCATCGAGATATATGCAGATGAAGGAATATCCGGTACTTCTTTACAGCATAGAGATTCCTTTGTCAGAATGATTAACGATTGCTATGCTGGAAAAATTGATTTAATTGTCACAAAAAGTGTGTCTAGATTTGCAAGAAATGTATTGGATTGTATTGGTTATGTCCGCAAACTAGCAGCGTTGCAATCACCAATCGGCATATTTTTTGAGACAGAAAATCTATATACTTTAAACAGTAATAGTGAAATGAGCTTATCCTTTATCTCTACATTGGCGCAGGAGGAAAGTCACAATAAAAGCGAGATTATGAATGCTTCGATAGAAATGCGCTTCAGACGAGGTATTTTTCTCACTCCTCCTCTACTGGGTTATGACCAAGATGAAGATGGAAATCTGGTAATACACGAAGAAGAAGCCAAAACTGTTAGATTGATTTTCTTTATGTATCTGTATGGATATACATGTCAAGAAATTGCAGACACACTTTCAAGTCTTGGTCGTAGAACAAAAAAAGGGAACACAAATTGGTCCCCTAGTTCAATTCTTAACATATTACAAAATGAACGTCACTGTGGTGATGTGTTAGCTCGAAAAACCTGGACACCTAACTATCTTGATCACAAAGTTAAAAAGAATAAGCAAGACAGAAATCAATATTGTCAAAGGAATCACCATCAACCTATCATCTCACGAGACGATTTTATCGCTGTCCAACGCCTTATTAGTAATGCTAAATATGGTAATAAAGGTATTCTTCCAGAGTTACATGTAATCACAAATGGTGCCTTAAAAGGATTTGTATCTGTCAATCCAAGATGGGCCGGATTTAAAGCTGCTGATTATCGTCTAGCTTCTGAAAGTATTTATGATGATATGATTAAAATCCCCTCAAAAACGCTAGAAGTTAACACTGGTGATTTCGACTTAAGAGGATATGAAATAGCTCGAAGTCAGTTTTTTGATACTGCCAATAAAGTATTTATTACATTTTCATCTGGTTCTCTAAGCTTCAGTACTGAATGTGTAAGGAAATTTCAGTCAAACTTTGTTGAATTATTAATCCATCCTGGCATTCAGTTAATTGCAATCCGTCCTGTTAATAGGAATGAAAAGAACGCTATCCAATGGTCAAGGCAACTCAACGGGCAGATCATTTCCCGAAATACAAGTGGTGCCGCTTACCTTCCAAATCTATATGAGTTATTCAATTGGAAATTAGATTGTAAGTATCGAATTCAAGGTATAAAAAAACATAATAATAATGATGAAGCCGTTCTTATTTTCAGTCTACAAGATACTGAAGTTCTTATCCCTACTGATTCCTTAGAACTCTCCAAGGATAATGAACAGATAAAAGTTTCATTTGAAGAAGATGTTAAACCTATAGGCACTAAGAAAAGAATTCTGGCTTTCCCTGAAGAATGGGTGTATACATTTGGAAACGATTACTACCACTCTCAGTCAGTACAATTATCAAATTTTTCAGACGATGATTGGAATCTAAAAAATCAAGGCACTCCTTTTATTTCAGATTCTCCACTAAAGATTACAAGTACAAAAGAAATCGAGAAAACAATAGAAACCATGATTTATGGCATGAAACAGGAGACAAATAATGAACGAAACAACTAGGTACAAGGAAATGGAAATTATTGAAGATGATGCATTTAGTTATGATGGTTATCAGGTTGTGCGAGGAGAATTTTTTGCACATGTTTTCGAACCTTCTTTTACCTTCAACAACTATAGGGTATCCGTTAACACAGCCTGCATTAAGAAACTTCCTGAATTTAACTACGTCCAAATTCTTGTTAATCCAGAGAATAAAAAACTTGCTGTGAGGCCTTGTAAGGAAGATGAAAAAGACTCCTTTCGTTGGTGCTCTGCTACTTCAAAACGTTCTCCGAAACAGATTATCTGTAGAATGTTTTTTGCAAAAGTAATATCGCTTATGGGGTGGAATCCAAATTACCGGTATAAATTACTTGGTAAGTTGATTCACTCTGGCGATGAATTACTGTTTGTCTTTGACTTGAATACTCCTGAGATTTATCAAAAGACTTTAAAGGAAGATAAAAATACGAAGACCTCTCGAACTCCCCATTTTCCAGAAGAATGGAAAAATCAATTCGGTTTACCTGTTGAAGAACACAAATCCACAATACAAATTGGGCTTTTTGATGGCTACGCAGTATTTGGTTTACATGAAGATAAAAAAGATACCAAAGAACCATTAACAGAAACTGCCACAAATGAAAGTGAGGAACCTGAATATGAGCAATTTACAATTGACACAATCACATCCATCTCTGGTAATTGACCTAAAAAAGAATCGAATCAGAATACATAAAAGGACTTTACACATGCTTGGAGATCCAAATTACATTCAATTCTTGGTAAACCCAGAATGTAAATCTATCGCTGTCCGAAGTAGTATTCCACAGGACTACTTGGCACAAAAAATCAAATGTCCACTGCTCTCCGGAAAACAATGTTGTGAATTTTACAGCAAATTTCTGATTAAATCCCTACGCAGTGTTTGTTTTGATTTAAAAAATAAGCATACTTATCGCATCAACGGAATTCTTATTAAAAAAGAGAATTTAGCCACATTTGATATGAACAATTCCATATTAATTAATGCTGAAGAAGATAGTGAGGAATAATGATTTATGAGTGAACTACACCTTTACAATTTAATTGTTGATGAAGACTTTACAAAAATGTTTCCTATATTGCCAATTGAAGAATATACTGATTTAGAACATGAGATTGTTTATAAAGGTTGTCAGAATCCAATTATTATCTGGCATAAAATTATATTAAATGGAGTTAATCAATATCAAATCTGTCATCGTTGGGAGGTTCCTTTCTATATTAAAGAAATATCTATAGACTCTCGCAATGAAGCTATCATTTATATATGCAAAAATACCTTAGAACATAAAAATCTCACCGATGAACAGAAGCGCTACTGTATTGGTAGATTATATGATGCCTATAAAGTACAAATGAATAAACTTTATTCCCGCCAAAATCAATATACTCCAACAAACCCACAAAGACCAGAATATATATCAAAGAGCACAACAGCTCAAATGTTGGGTAATGAACTAGGATTATCTGCTACTACTGTATCTAAATATGGCATTTTTGCAAAATCCATTGATAATATTAGTACAAAAGTTCCTGATATTGCAAAAGAGATGCTTGCTGGCATCTTTCATATTTCACATGAAAACACAATAAAACTAGCCGAAATGTCAGCAAATGAAATTCGTATTGTATATAATCAGGCAACCAAAAATGGCGATATCCGTCTTCTACATTCAGCAATAAAGAAAAAACAAAAACATAACAGGGAACGTTCTAAACAAACGGAGAAAAATATAAGTGTAAAGAAACCTGAAATAAAGCAAATGCCAAAGTATGATCCAGATGCAGAGATTTCAAGCCTGGTTCTTACAATTCCCATGTGGATTAGTTCTATGAAGCGTACTCAAACTATTTCCGACTTTAATCAAGTGTCTATAAAGGCATTATGGCAATTAGAACAACAGCTCAATTCGCTGCAGGATTCTATAAATATTTTACAGACAGAAATTAAGGAGAGATACCATGAATGAAGACATTGATTTAACAAAATTTGTTCCCCAGGTTCATTACGAACTTATTCCAATTAAAAATCTCGTTTCAAACCAGGACTACCAAAGAAATCTATCTATTAAACATGTGCAAAACGCTGCCTCTCATTTCGATTTGGCTCAAATAAATCCTGTAAAAGTCAGCCGCAGAAACGGAGTAAATTATGTTTTTAATGGACAACACACAATTGAAATAGTTTCACTTGTATCCGGTTCTCGTGAAACACCTGTATGGTGTATGATTTACGATGATTTGGAATATACACAGGAAGCTGATATTTTTGCAAATCAAATGAAATACACCAAATCATTACTTCCATATGAAATATTTATGGCCAACATTGAAGCTGGTAATGATAAACAACTCCTAATCAAATCATTGGTCGAATCATACGATCTTGTTGTTTCTGGAAAAATGCAGCCTGGAGCTATCTGCGCTGTTGCGACATTAGAAAAGATTTACGACAAATATGGCTTTCATGTACTTGACCGGACACTTCGACTAATTATAGGTACCTGGGAAGGTATCTTACAATCCTTTAGTGCCAATATGCTAAATGGTGTTGCAAGACTTATACATTGTTTTGGAGATGATATTAAAGATGAGCTATTCAAAGAAAAACTAGGAAAATTTTCTGTAAAGGAACTATGTCGGACTGCCAGAGATAGAAGTGCTGGCTCTCTTGGCTATTCCGAAGCTATGTTGCTATCTTATAACAAGAAGACACAAAAACCGCTTCACTTCGAAAAATTATATTCAAATAAGGGAGCCAAAGCACAGAATGCTATTACTGCAGATGAAATAAAATCTGCCTCAGATATTAATGAGCCAAATGGACAACTAGATATATTTTATTCTGTTTAGGAATAAAAGAAGCTGGTAGGCAAATTAGCTTTTCTCCATAATTTTCTGTGCTTTTACTTTCATTTGCTCCTCTATATAAAGTTTTTACCTGGCACGCGACATCATAGTTCATTCTGCATAAGTACATCTACAGGAACCTCTCTTTTTTCTTTTATCCGAAACAAAACGACAATTATTCTCTTGGCATCAATAGATACCATAGAGACAAAAAAAGACAGAAGCCAAATCTTAATTGACTTGATTTCTGTCTTGATATTGAAAAATAAATATACGGTTATGTTCGCAAGGGGAATTGGAATAGTGCTATGTTTTGAAAAATCAGTAATCTAGTTTGTTTTTACTCTCATTCTCCACCATCTAAGCTAGCTCTTTAAAATAGCTATCAATTTGTTCTTCACTTACTACTTCTTTCACCTTTTCACACTTCTCAATTCCAAAATTTTCAATTTCTTTGATTTGTAAATCAAATATTTCATTAAAGGTATATAATATTTTCTCACGAATATCTCGATTTTCCCTATGTTCTTCATTCAAAATTTTGAAAATAAAACTGGTTTTTTCAGATGAAGATATCTCTTTTTCATAAAATGCAAGTTCAAAATTCCTTTCTGACGCATAAACCTTTGAATTTTTCTTTAACTCGAATATTTTTATACAATTTGTTCTCTGAGCTTTAAGGGTTTTCTTCTCAAAATTTTTATTATTATCAACATCATGTAAAACATAATATTCCGCATTAAACTTTGAATCGGTTACAATAAACTAGACAGTTTTTTAAGGGCATGTACAATAAGACCAGAAGAAGAAAGGATTTTTATTATGTCCGAAAAAAAGAAGCCTAGGGACATTCTTTTTGGCAATATATCTTTACAAATTCCATAAATACCTCCTTTCATAAGTTTAAAAAGAGCAGTATTCAAAAGTAATATACATTACTTTTGAATACTGCTCTGGCTTTGTCTCAATATTAAATAAGGACAGCTCATCCAAGCAGGGATTTAGTAGCATAATTTGCTGATATGCTCATGTGGCAATCTAGCTACTTTCATTATGCCGGGTTATACATACTTTTAATTAGGTCTTCTGCGAAAATGATATCTCGTTTTCCCTTATGGGATACTTCTAGTGCCTTTCGGCCATCTACATCACATATAACTCCAACCATAACATTCTTATCAAGTGTTCTAACCTCTCGTTTTTTCCTTTTTCCATATTGTTCCCTCCTAATTGCTCTTAATCTTCCAACGATATAACAATACCTTATCAAATAGTTGGCTCCAATGGTTACTATCTTTTCCTACTGCATTTGGATTATTCCCTAGCGTTCTATTTCTTTCCACTGTTAATCTTACTAATTCTGGTCCCAAATCATTTAACGCTTTAATAGGATCCGTCCCAAAGCTAAACTTTCCTGATTTTTCTACCACCAATGCTCTAAATGAAGCTAAAATGGGGTAAATAAAAGATTTAGGTGATTTGTATGCTATATCATCATCTGAAAACATATTTGTATGTTGTTTTTTGTCATTCGAGCTTTCCACACCTTTTGTTCTACCATATCGGCCATCCGAAACTGCTTGCGTATAAAATTCTCCCATATTAGCTTCTAACATATCATACAATTTGAATATTTCGCCCATTATCGGTTGCATCTTAACATATGGATTAACAACACTCTCTTGAAATTTGTTATAGGCATCTAAATATAGCTTAATACATTTACTCTTTGATGAATAAGAACATACTGGATTCCTATTCGAATCCTCATATTCATCAATATTAAACAAATTTAATATTGCTAAGATATCATCAATAGCTAAACGCTTATCTTCATTTTCTTTATAGGCAATTTCGTTTGCAAAAGTTTCGTTTGCT
>NZ_JAVBNS010000217.1:0-8756 GCF_031551385.1 Anaerosporobacter sp. | reverse complement strand
GAATGCAACGTCTTCTCGCTCAACGTTCCAATCCCCTCTCTTGTAACAACCGAGTTAACCACCATATCACAAACCATATCAAACCGATTTTTATCTTCCATATGTTCTGCTCCAAACTATACTGTATTATTTTATAGCAATTGTAATAGACATTTCAAGTAAATGCAATATTGTATAATAGAACAGGAACACCAATAAGATCAGATGGGGTAGATTTAGCAGGTGAATTAGTGTATAAACACAAACTTAGTCAAGGAGCAATCACTTAAAAAGTGGTTGCTCCTTTCTATACCTACTGGCGAACAAGATGGATAAGTGTAGACTGGTAATCCCCCCACATCTGAGGAATTAAAATACCCGCGTTCATATATGCTGCTCCTGTCATTACCACATCAGTACCTTCCCATGCATAACTAGCATCTTCCTGAAGACCTTTCAAACGAATACGCCTGCTATGGGAATTGGCAAGATTCATAACTTGTACATACGTTACTAATGCCTCACTCTTATCCTCAGCAACCACTTCATAGCAGTCAAAATATTTTGTATCCGCCACATTTGCAATTCTATAGTAATCACCACTTTGGATTAATCTCGCATATTGGTGATACATTGCAACTTGCTCAGGAATCATCTCTCTATCTTCTGCAGGAATCTTCGTTACGTCTAACTCATATCCAAATGTACCAGATAGCGCAACATGACCTCTAGTCTTAAATGGTGTTACTCTGCCTGTAGCGTGGTTAGGGCAATCACTAACATGCGCACCCATTGTAGACAACGGATAAACCATCGATGTACCACGTTGGATTTCCAAACGCTCAATCGCATCCGTATTATCCGAGCACCAAATCTGAGGGCTATAGTAAAGCATACCTGCATCAAATCTTGCACCACCACCAGAACAATTCTCTAATAATAAGTCAGGGAAATCCGTAACTAATTGTTCCATCATCTCATACACACCAAGAACATAGCGATGTGACAATTCGCCCATCTGCTCACTACTTAGCACATCACTTCCTAGATTCGTTAATTGACGATTCATATCCCATTTCACATATTCGATATTGGCACTTGTAAGAATCGCCTTCACACGGCTGTATATGCAATCACGTACCTCTTTGCGTCCCATATCAAGAACATACTGATTTCTACTCAACGTCATTGGTTTTCCTTTGACTTGAATCGCCCAGTCTGGATGTTCTTCATATAGTTTCGACTCTGGAGAAATCATCTCCGGCTCAAACCAGATACCAAATTTCATTCCAAGTGCATTTACTTCCTCAACTAATGACTGTAATCCACCTTCGATTTTCTCTTCGTTAACAAACCAATCACCTAGAGCACGATTATCATCATAACGATTTCCAAACCAACCATCGTCCATTACTAACATCTCAATGCCAAGTTCCGAAGCTTGTTTTGCAATAGAAATTAATTTTTCTTTATTAAAATCAAAGTATGTTGCTTCCCAGTTGTTAATTAGAATTGGACGTTTTTGATCTTTGTATTTGCTACGAATTAGATGTCTTCTGTAGATATTATGGAAGTTACGAGTCATCTGACCAATTCCTTCGCTAGAGTACGTCATTACAACCTCTGGTGCTTGGAACTTCTCACCTGCTTTTAGTGACCAATGAAATTCTTCTGGATTAATTCCCATTAATACACGCGTTGCATTAAACTGTGTTCCTTCCGCTTGTGCATTAAAGTTTCCAGAGTACACAAAACTAAACCCATACACTTCACCAAAATCTTCTGTCGCTTCTCTCTTACACAATGCCATAAATGGATGTTCTTGATGACTAGACTCTCCACGTACCGAATTCACGCCTTGCTTTCCAAGAGAAAGTGGAGAACGCTGAACATGTCTTTCCCTAGCCCATGAACCATGTAATGTAATTACATCGTAATCCGTACCATCAAAATCCATACAACAAGAATATACTTTCTCAAGCATTACAGATTTATCAGTTTCATTTATAATCTTAACATCCCTTGTTATAACATCTTCCTTTTCAAACACACTATAAGACAATACTACTTGCACTCCCGTAAATACATCTACGCATGTAATCGACAATGTCATACAGCTAACATCATCTCCGAATGTAGCTGGTAAACCTTCTAGCTTAGCCTTTCCGTTCCTTATCTCATAGCCTACATACTGTAATCTACCCGCTGTATATCCCTCTTCACTTCGCATCTTCAACGCCGATTCCCGATAGTCTCCAACCCCATGTGTAGAATATTCCGTTGGAAATGTATCATAGAACGAACCACGATCTCTATTATTCTTCGTCGGAACAAAAGGAGCCTCATAGATACGAAGCAGATACGACATATCCTCATCTTCAATTCTCTTTCCATAATAAACATGTCCCACAAATTGCTCTTCATCAACGATTGCAATCATATACGTTGATTTCTTTGTATCCAACTTAAATGTTTTACTATTCTCCAAATATGTAATTGCCATATTAGTCCTCCTATAATTAACCTTATAATTATTTTAACATCTACCTTCATTGTAACTTGAGTTGTTATAATAATCAATTAATTTTTTGTTTATTTAATTAATTCTTAATTATATTTCTGCTTAATAAATTAACTAAACTTATAGACAGGAACTAGTTTGGCAGATTAATTACTTCAAACTTCTAAGTTCTAATAAGTTCTATTTAAAAACAACCCTAGTAATAAATCCCTATAACCTTCTTGAAGAACTTCTCTTTATATATTTCTACTCTTTATACGTTTCTGTTCTTTATACGTCTATGTTCTTTATATAGTTACCCATCGATCAACTTACCGTACTTGTGTATCAATACACTACCATGCAAAACTTCATTACCTCCCCTGCTTCTTCGCTACTGCCCTATAATAAAGAAACGATAGCGAAACACCTATAGTACTTCTTAGTGTGTATAACCACAACCTAGGAAGGCGAGGCATGGACGCCGAGCCAGCCTGAGCTGAGGCAGGATGCCGAATCGAAGGCGTTTCCGCAAACTTTCAATAACTGTTCTTACACACTTAGAAGTACTTAGGTGTGTAGCGTGTTTCGTATTATATGGCAGTAGCGAAGAAGCTCTAAAAACAACAAAGTTTTGCATAGAACATCTCCACCTACACAAGTACACGAAAATAACCTGCAAAGCAAAAATAAGACTGCCACGTAAAACTACGGGCAGCCCTTATCTATATTATTATTTATTTGTTGGTTACTTTCTGTTCGCAGGTTCGATATTAATACTCTTACCTTTGATTTTAGCATCTTTCATAACTTGAATTACTTCATTCGCGTATTCTCCTGGAACTTCAACAAATGTATATTTATCAAACATATCAATCGTTCCAATTAATTTACCTGGCATTCCAGTTTCACCGGCAATCGCTCCAAGGATATCCCCTGGTCTAGCATTTTGCTTTTTACCAATATTAACGAATAAACGAACCATTCCTTCTCTAGCGCCAGTATCTCCAAAATCAACTGCTTCTGATGATGATAACGAATCGTTTGAATCATTATTACCCATTGCTAATTTTAAGAATGCTGCTGCAACATCAAGTGAAGTATAGTCTTCATCATTTACTCTAGTTTCGATTAAGTCTACCATCTTACTTAAATCTTCTGATTTGATAATCTCATCGATTTGATTAAGAACTTTCTCAACCTTTGTACTTGCAACATCATTAATCGATGGAATTGGTTGGCAGATAATCTTAGTTTTACAGTATCTTTGAATATCTTTTAATTTGTAAACTTCTTTACCAACAACAAATGTAAAGGCTTTACCTTCTCTTCCTGCACGACCTGTTCTTCCGATACGGTGAACGTAGAATTCATCATCCTGTGGTACATCATAGTTAAATACTGCTTCTACATCGTCAACATCGATACCTCTAGCTGCAACATCTGTTGCTACTAAGATTTCTGTCTTTCCATTACGGAATCCATTCATTACACGGTCTCTTTGTTGTTGTTTTAAATCACCATGAAGACCTTCTGCAAAATATCCTCTACCCTTTAAATCTGTAACTAATTCATCTACCATTTTCTTTGTATTACAGAATACTAAAGATAATTTAGGATCATACATATCAAGTAATCTTGATAATACTTCCTGCTTATTCTTAGGTTTTACTTCATAGTAGTATTGTTCAATCTTAGGAACTGTTAATTCCTTCTTAACAACTTTAATAATGCTTGCATCTTTTTGGTATGTGCTTGCAATATCCATAATTGGCTTTGGCATAGTTGCTGAGAATAATACAGTTTGACGTTCTTCTGGCATTTCTTTAAGGATTGTTTCGATATCCTCACGGAATCCCATGTTAAGCATTTCATCTGCTTCATCAAGAACAATCATCTTAACTTCATTAAACTTAACTGTCTTTCTTCTCATATGGTCCATTACACGACCTGGTGTTCCAATTACAACTTGTGTTCCAGCTTTAAGAGAACGGATTTGTTTTGTAATATCTTGACCACCGTAAATAGGTAATATCTTAATTCCATGAAGGAATTTTGCTATTTTACGAATTTCTTCTGCAACTTGGATTGCTAACTCTCTTGTAGGGCAAAGAACTACCGCTTGAAGGTGTTTGTTCTTTGTATCAATTGATTCAAGCAATGGAATACCGAAAGCTGCTGTCTTTCCTGTTCCTGTTTGTGCTTGACCAATAATGTCGCCTCCTGCTAATACTGCAGGTATTGCCTTTGCTTGTATCGGACTTGCTTGCTCAAATCCCATCTCAACGATTCCTTTTAATAAAGGTGCTGATAAATTTAACTCCTCAAATCTAATTGTATCCATATTCTATACTTAATCCTTTCTGTTCTTACATGTGTATAAGAATCAGCGCCGAAGTAGATTCCCACAAAAAAACCCTTAGACCTTACAACCTCGGACTAAGAGCGCCTTAATTAAGTGAAACATCGCATTTATATTATTTCTTATGTGTACTTTTCTATAACATCTATATTGAAGAAACGATTGCTAGAATCAATCTATACTCTCTCAAACTTTTTCAACAAAACAATTACGTACAACGAAATAAACAACCAATCCTAATACCATTTTGTTAGACATTTTGCCTAACATTCACATTTCGTTCTTGTGAAGTATAACATGTACCTATGTAAATGTCAAGAAAGCATAATTGAATTTGTATAAAAAAAGCATTAACATTTTGTACAAATAATCAATTGTAAAATAAAAAACATCTTACTTTTGATTTTTTACCGATTTACCTAACTGCATTTTTCCTTGCACAACAATACGCTCAATCACTGTTGTTCTTGGCTTTTCAATTAAATTAACCAAATGATGAGCTGCCTCTCTTCCTAATTTAGCAGTATCTTGCTTCAACGTCGTTAACTTTGGTTCTAAAACTTCCGAAATAGTTAGTCCATCGTAACCAACAACAGAGATATCCTCTGGAATTTGATATCCTAATCCCTTAATTACATTAATTCCACCAATACATGCAAAATCATCTGGATAGAATATGCATGTTGGACGTTCCTTTAACTGTAATAATTCTCTCGTTAGTTCTTCCGCTTTCTGTGTATCACGGTAAGCACCTTCTTTTACATACTCATCAGGTATCTCAACCTTCAACTCTTCTAATGTTCGATAAAAACTCGCCAAACGGCCATTTGTAACAGAAGAATCTGCACCATGTATATAAGCGATTTTTCTATGACCTGACTGATATACATATTCTACAAGGTCATGCATCCCCTTAACATTATCGGAAATAATCGCAGTTCTATTATTAAATATATGGTCAATCGTAACGACTGGAATATCACTTTCAATTAATTCAATTACTTCTGGACGATTAAAATTTACGCAGGCAGCTACAACACCATCAACACCTCGATACTTACAATGTTCGAGATAAGACATCTTACGAACTCCAATACGATGATTGATAAATGTAATATCATAACCATTCTTCTCTGCCTCTACTTTAAATCCTTCTAACACACTTGCAAAATATTCGTGCGTAAGTCCACTATTTGCATCATCAACAAATAACACACCTATATTATAGGTACGGTTTGTTTTCAAAGCACGAGCAGCTGAATTTGGAAAATATCCCATCTCCTTTGCTGTGTCTTTAATTATTTGCTTTTTTTCCTGACTAATATCACTATGATCATTTAAGGCTTTACTAACTGTTGCAATAGACACCTTACATTTTAATGCAATATCTTTCATTGATACCATCTTCATTTCCCCCAAATAACGGCTATACCTTTGATATTATACACCAATTACTATGAATTCGCAAATTAGCTGTATCGTTTTTATGTAGATACAAACCTCATTCCTATTCATTTTCTTTTTTACGTCGTATTTCCTGTTCTTTCTTAAACGTTTTCGTTAATTAACTTTATCACATTTCTTGTATTATTGCAATATATACCTAGTTTTTTCTCTATATTTTAATATAAAATGCACAAAAATCTGATATTATCCCGACACTTCTCCTCTCTTTCACTCAATTACATTCTTTATTTTCGTTATTTTATATACCACCTAGCAGTTTTCCCACTTAAAATTACGGATTCGTGCTAGAAGAATCGTACTTTCTCTTTATGTAGTATGCTTATGAAATCTAAGTCTTATACCACTTTTTTGTACTCTTTCCACATAATTTCTCGTGTTTTTTATGGAATCAGTACAAAAATATGTTTTGTTATTGCTTTTGCTTTAAAGATATTATATACTATCCATTATAAAGGATATGTCCTTAACTTTTTACTTAATCGTTTCAGTATTTTATTATGTTACATTTTTTCTTTAACAAAAACACAAACTGATTCTATTAACGGATTTTAATTAAAAGAATGGAGAATGAATACTATGAAATATGGTTTTTTTGATGACGCAAGACAAGAATACGTTATTACCTCACCAACTACTCCACTTCCATGGATTAACTATTTAGGATGCGAGAATTTCTTCTCTTTAATCTCTAATACATGTGGTGGATACAGCTTCTACAAAGATGCAAAATTACTACGTTTAACTCGTTACCGTTACAATAACGTACCTATGGATACAAATGGTCGTTACTACTACATAAAAGATGGTGATACCGTTTGGAATCCGGGTTGGCAGCCAGTTCAAACAGAGCTTGATGAGTATAGCTGTCGTCATGGTCTTGGATACAGTGTATTCGCATCAAAAAAGAACGATTTAACTGCTGAATTAACTGCTTTTGTTCCACTAAGCACAAACTGCGAAATCAACCGCTTAACATTAAAGAATACTAGTGACAAAGCTAAAGATATCTCTTTATTCTCATATATTGAATTCTGTTTATGGAACGCTGTTGATGATATGACAAACTTCCAAAGAAACTTCAGTATCGGTGAAGTTGAAATTGAAGGTTCTGCTTTCTATCATAAGACAGAATACAGAGAGAGAAGAAATCACTATGCTGTATATTCAGTAAATACTGCTATTGATGGTTATGATACTGACCGTGATTCTTTCCTTGGTGCATACCGTGGCGTTAACCGTCCAATCGTTGTAGAACAAGGCAAATCTACTAACTCAAAAGCAAGTGGATGGGCTCCTATCGGTTCTCACAACATTAATGTTACATTACAACCAGGTGAAGAAAAAACATATATCTTCGTATTAGGATATCTTGAAAATGACGAAGACAACAAATGGGAAGCTCCTGGCGTAATCAACAAAGCTCCTGCAAAAGAAATGTTAGCAAAATTCGAAACAAATGAGCAAGTAGAAGCAGCTCTTAATGAATTAAAAGAACACTGGACTAGCTTATTATCAAAATACACTGTTCAAACTAGCGATGATAAATTAACTAGAATGATTAATACTTGGAACCAATATCAATGTATGGTTACATTTAATATGTCCCGTTCTGCTTCTTACTACGAATCAGGTACTGGACGTGGTATGGGATTCCGTGATTCCTGTCAAGATTTACTTGGATTCGTACATTTAATTCCAGATCGTGCTCGTGAAAGAATCATTGATATCGCTTCTACACAATTTGAAGATGGTAGTGCTTATCATCAATATCAACCACTTACGAAAAAAGGTAACATGGATATCGGTAGTGGTTTCAACGATGATCCACTATGGTTAGTTGCTTGTGTATCTGCATACATCAAAGAAACTGGTGATTTCGGAATCTTAGATGAATCTGTACCATTTGATAATGATGAAACAAAAGCGCAATCATTAATGGAACATTTAAAACGTTCATTTGACTTTACAAATACAAACCTTGGACCTCATGGTTTACCTCTAATCGGTAGAGCTGACTGGAATGACTGTCTAAACCTTAACTGTTTCTCAAAAACACCAGGTGAGTCTTTCCAAACTTGCTCTAACTTCGAAAGTGGTAAAGCAGAATCTGTATTCATTGCTGGTATGTTTGTTAAATATGGTAAAGAATACGCTGAATTATGTAAGAGAACTGGCAACCAAGCAGAAGCTGACCGTGCTCTTGCTGCAGTAGACAAGATGTACGCAACTGTTCTTGAAAGCGGTTGGGACGGCGAATGGTTCCTTCGTGCATATGATGCATATAGCGAAAAGATTGGTTCTAAAGAATGCGAAGATGGTCAAATCTTCATCGAGCCACAAGGTTTCTGTGTTCTTGCTGGAATCGGTGTTGAAGAAGGTCTTGCTGAAAGAGCATTAAACTCTGTAAAAGAAAAACTTGATACAAAATACGGTGTAATGCTATTACAA